>URQJ01000104.1 GCA_900549945.1 uncultured Oscillospiraceae bacterium | reverse complement strand
CGCAAAGGCGCGGCTGAAAAGCGGCTGGGCGCCCTGCGCCGCGCCGGTCAGCATCGCGGTCGCGACGAGCGCCACGTTCGCGATGATCCCGTAGGCCGCCACCGCCGTGTTGCCGGCAAGCGCGAGCAGCAGATAGTTGAACACGAGGATCACGACCGTGGAGGAGAGCTCGCCGACGAATGCCGAGAAGCCCGCGCCGAAGATCCGCGGGATTTCCGCAAAAATCCCGGCTCGGGCGGGGCGGTAGCCGCGCCTGCGGCACAGGCACACCGCGATGCCGAATACCGGCGACATGCCGGTCGCGAGCACCGCGCCGAACATGCCCATGCCTGCGATGCAGACGAGGTACCAGTCCATCACGATATTGGCGAAAGAGCCGATCAGCATCGCCGCCATGCCTCGCCCCGGTGCGTTGTCGTTTCGCGTGAAGGCGACGAGGATGTTATTCAGCAGGAAAAGCGGCGAAAACAGGCAGCAGACCCGCAAATAAACGGTCGCCGGCTCGAGCACGCCGCCCGAGGCCCCGAGCAGCCGGGCGATCGCATCCGAAAAAAACAGGCCGGCGCACACGAAAACGAGCGCGGCCGCGGCGGCGAGCAGCAGGCTCCCGGAGAAAGCGGAACCACAGCTTCCGGATTTCCGCGTGCGGCAGATGGTGTAGCGCGTCGCGCCGCCGATGCCGATCAGAAGCCCGGTGCCGTTGATGATGCCGTAGACCGGCAGCGCAAGGTTGAGCGCGGCAAGCGCGTCCGCGCCGATGTAGTTCGCGATGAAAAAGGTATCCGCGAGGATGTAGACGGAGAGCCCGAGCATGCCGAGCACGCTTTGCAGGACAAAGCGCAGGTAGGTTCGCAGCATAGTTTATGTTCCTTCCCATGTGGTTTGTGAAAATCGGTGCGGCCGGGGATTCCCCGTGCGGCCGCACAAAAAATGCCCGCAGAAAGCCTTCTGAGACCTAACGGCTTTCTGTGGGCACGCGCTCCGCCTACCCGGTGGCAGGCGGCGGTGTTCGTATCGACGAGGTTCAGTATAGCACGATGCGCCGCGCATTGCAAGACATGCGCGGCTGTTTTTTTGTGCCGCAAAGCGCGCCGCGTGTTTAAAGGGGGAAAAGCGAGGGCGGCGGCACGCATGGAACCGGGATTTTTAGCGCACACTACCGCCAAAAGGGAGTGTGCAGATGGATTATTTATGGGACAATGAAAAAATACCGGATTACCCGGCGCTTTCCGGTGATACAACGGCGGATGTCGCCGTGATCGGCGGCGGTATGGCAGGTGTACTGTGCGCGTACCGCCTGCAGGAGGCCGGTGCGGACTGCATCGTGATTGATGGCGATGTGCCCGGCTGCGGCACGACGCGCGGTACAACAGCGGTTTTGACCGCGCAGCACAGCACGCTTTACAGTGATCTGATTGCAAAGCGCGGTGAAGCGGCGGCGCGCCGGTATTTACGCGCGAATCTTCGCGCGGCGGAGCAGTTCCGCGCGCTCTCGGAGAAAATTCCCTGCAATTTTGAAACGCGTCCCTCGTGCATGTATACCTGCGGCACGGCGGCGGAATACCAGCCCGAGCGGCTGTACCGCGAGGCACAGGCCGTGCGTGTGCTCGGCTTTCCGGCCGAATTTGTCCGCGATGCGGGCCTGCCGTTTCAAACGTGCGGCGCGGTGGTTTTTCCAAATATGGCGCAGTTTCATCCGCTGCGCTTTCTGCACGGGATTGCGCGGGGACTGCACATCTTTGCGCGCACTTATGCCGAGCGGATCGATCTCAAAACGAACACGGTACACACAAGCCGCGGGAGGATACGTGCAAAGAAAATCGTTGTGGCGACGCACTTTCCGTTTTTCAACCGCCGCGGCCTATACTTTGCGAAGCTGTATCAAACGCGTTCGTATGTAGCGGCGCTCGGGCATGCGCCGCAGCTTCCGTATACGTATGTGGGCACGGGCGAAAGCAGTCTCTATTTCCGCACAGCAGGTGATCTGCTGCTTGTCGGCGGCGGGGATCACCGCACCGGTAAGGGAAAGCCGGGCGGCGGCGCGGACTGGGTGCTGAGCGCGGCGAAGCGGCTGTTCCCTTTGGCAGAGCCGAGGCTTGTCTGGGCTGCGCAGGACTGCATGTCGCTGGATGGCGTGCCGTATATCGGCCGCTACAGCCCGCATACGCCGGATCTGTTCGTTGCGACCGGCTTCAGTGAATGGGGAATGACAACCGCGATGCTCGCCGCCGAGCTTTTAACCGCGCAGATCTGCCGCGGCGCGCCGGAGGACATCGCGTTCTCGCCGCAGCGCAGCAGCCTACACCCGCAGCTTTTTTTGAACCTGTGGGAATCGGCGGTGCACCTGCTCCGCCCCACGGTCCCGCGCTGTCCGCACCTTGGCTGCGCGCTGATCTGGAATAAAAGCGAGCACAGTTGGGACTGCGCCTGTCATGGGTCGCGTTTTTCGGCGCTCGGCGCGCCGCTAGAAAACCCCGCCGTCCGCGGGATCAATCCGCGGAAAACGGGCATGCGCCGGTGAAGATATCGTTTGCGCGCGTCCAGTCGGCGACGCGCAGCCAGTCGGCCGCATAGTCCGCCCGGCGGTTCTGGTGCTTTAGGTAATAGGCGTGCTCCCAAACGTCGCAGCAGAGCAGCGGGCGCAGGCCGCGCGCCATCGGCGTGTCCTGATTGGCCGTTGTGATGATGCGCGGCCGGCCGGTCAGGTCGCGGACAAGCCAGACGTAGCCGGAGCCGAACACGCCGAGGGCTGCCTCGGTGAAGGCGGCCTCAAAGGCGGCCTGCGTGCCGAAAGCATGCAGCACAGCCTCTTGCAGCGCGCCGCACGGGGCGCGGCGGGCGCCGTCGGGTGTCATGCCCGCAAAGTAAAAGCGGTGGTTGAACACGCCGCCCGCGCTGCGGCACAGTGTGAGGCGGATGTAGCGCAGCGCAGGCGCGTTCATTACGGCGAGCTGTGCCGCGGTGCATTTTTGCAGGGCGGGAAAGGGTTCGATCGCTCGGTTCAGGCTGTCGATGTAGGCCAGCAGGTGTCGGTCGTGGTGAATTTCCATTGTGCGCGCGTCGATGTAGGGTTCCAGCGCGTCAAACGCATAGGGCAGCGGGGTGTTTTCAAACGGCATAGGCAGGCAGCTCCTTTCAGACCAGTATATGCGCGCTCTGCCGCCTGCCATGACCGGCGCGTGCAATGTAAACGGCGGGGTGCGCACCTGCGCCGCAAAAAATACGGGAAAGCGTCAAACCGCCGGCCTTCAAGCCGGCGGTTTTGCCTGCCGCCACGCTGTGACGGGGTGTTTTCTGCAATGTATTGAGATTTTATAAAGAATTTTGCCTTTCCGGCTGTACAACGCGCGGCAGTTGGTGTATACTGTTGCGTGGAATTCTGCCGCGCCCCGGAAAATGCGGGTGCGGGCAGTTTTGTTTTGAGTATGGATGGGAAAGGGAAAACAGGAAATGAAGATCATTATTGCCGGAGACGGAAAGGTCGGCCTTGCGCTGACGCGGCTGCTTTCCGAGGAGGGCCACGACCTCGTGACGATCGATTCAAACCGCGAGGTGCTCGAGAGAAACACGCAGCTTTATGATGTGATGGCGGTCGCCGGAAACTGCGCCACGATGGCGACGCTCCGCGAGGCCAATGTGGAGCAGGCGGATGTGCTGATCGCGGCGACGAGCGCCGACGAGATCAACCTCCTGTGCTGTCTTACGGCGCGCAAGCTGAACCCCTCGCTGCACACGATCGCCCGTGTGCGCAGCCCGGAGTATATCGAGCAGCTCTATCTGATGCGGGAGGATTTCGGCCTCTCGATGATCATCAACCCGGAGCGCGAGGCGGCAAAGGAAATTTTCCGCCTCTTGAAGATTCCGGGCTTTTTGAAGCGCGAGACCTTTGCGAAGGGGCGCGTGGAGATCGTTGAGCTGCGGGTGATGGAGCGCAGCCTGCTCGAAAACGTCATTCTGAACCACCTGCCCCACGTTTTGAACGGCTGCAAGGTGCTCGTCTGCGCCGTCATCCGCGACGGTAAGGCGTTTATCCCAACCGGCGACACGATGCTGCGGCGCGGCGACCACATCTACGTCACGGCGCCGGTGGCCGTTCTCTCCGAGCTCGTAAAGCAGCTCGGCATCCCGCAGAAGAAGATCCGCCATGCGATGCTGATCGGCGGCGGGCGCGTCAGCTACTATCTGGCGCAGAGTCTGATCGGCGCGGGTGTGCGCGTGAAGATCATCGAGCAGCGGGCCGACCGTTGCCTGACGCTTGCCAACATGCTGCCGCGCGCCTCCATCATCGAGGCGGACGGTTCCTCCCAGAGCGTGCTCGACAACGAGGGCGTCGGCGAAACGGACGCGCTCGTCACGCTGACCGGCCTCGACGAGCAGAACGTCATCATGTCGCTTTACGGCAGCGCCGAGGGCGTGCCGCACGTCATCACCAAGGTCAACCGCATGGAATCGACCGGCATGCTCGAGAACCTGTCCGTCGGCAGCGTCGTCAGCCCGAAGGAGCTGTGCTGCGCGCATATCGTGCAGTACGTGCGCGCCATGCAGAATCAGACCGGCGCGGCGGTCACGCTGCACCGCATTGCGGACGGGCGCGCCGAGGCGCTGGAGTTCGTCGTCAACAAAAACTCCCGCTATGTCGGCGAGCCGCTCAAGCGCCTGCGCCTCAAGCCGAACATCCTGATTTCCTGCATCACGCACAAGGGCAGGACGATTCTGCCGGACGGCAACTCCGCCTTCGAGATGGGCGACACGGTCATCGTCGTGACGAGCCGTGAGACGCCGGTCTTGCAGTTCAACGATATCTTTGCATAGGACGGTTGAGAGATTATGAATGTTAAAATGCTCAGCCGGATTATTGGCCTTACGGTTCTGCTGACGGCCGCGTTCATGGCCGTGCCGCTGCTGCTCGCGCTGGTGGACGGCGAGCCGAACAATGTGGCTGCTTACGGGGTGACGATGGGCCTGATGGCCGTTTTCGGCCTTGCGCTTTTCCTTTTCAGCCGCAACGGCGACCGCACCTTCTACGCGCAGGAGGGCTTTGCGGCCACCGGCCTTTCGTGGGTCGTCATGTCCCTGTTCGGCGCGCTGCCGTTCTGCATCGGCGGGGAGATCCCGCACTATATCGACGCGCTTTTCGAGATCATCTCCGGCTTTACGACGACCGGCGCCTCGATCCTCAGCGATGTGGAGGCGCTCTCGCGCTGCAATATCTACTGGCGCAGCTTCAGCCACTGGCTCGGCGGCATGGGCATGCTTGTGTTCCTGCTCGCTGTTGTGCCCGAGGCGCGCAAGAGCGCGGGCTCCGGCATGTACCTGATGCGCGCGGAAAGCCCGGGCCCGAGCGTCGGCAAGCTCACGCCGCACCTGCGCCAGACGGCGATGATCCTCTACGGCATGTATTTTCTGCTCACACTGCTGTGCGTCGGCTTTTTGCTGCTCGGCGGCATGCCGGTGTTCGACAGCTTCTGCATCGCGTTCGGCACCGCCGGCACCGGCGGCTTTTCGATCCGCAACAGCGGTATGGCGGATTACAGCGCCTACCTGCAAAGCGTCGTCACGATCTTCATGTTTCTGTTCGGCGTGAATTTCAGCCTATACTTTTTGCTTTTGATCCGCCAGTTCAAGAGCGTGTTTAAAAACGAGGAGCTTCGGCTGTACGCGGGCATTGCTGCCGGCTCGATCCTCCTGATTACGGTCAACATCACCGGCATGTACGGCAGTGTCCGCGAGGCGCTGCACCACGCAGCGTTTCAGGTCAGCAGCATCATGACGACGACCGGCTACGCCTCGGTGGATTTCGAGCAGTGGCCCGCCTTTTCAAAGGCCGTGCTCTTTGCGCTGATGTTCGTCGGCGCCTGCGCGGGCAGCACCGCCGGCGGCCTCAAGGTCTCCCGCGTCTTGCTGCTGCTCAAGAGTATCCGCCGCACGGTGCGCAAGGCGCTTCACCCGCGCCGCGTGCAGAGCGTCCGCATGGACGGGCACGTCATCGACGAGGAGACCTCGAACAATGTCAACGCCTATCTCGCGGTCTACTGCGTGATTCTGCTCTTGAGCTTCGTCGTCATCTCGGTGGACGGCTATTCGATCGGCACGAACATTTCGGCTGTCGCAGCCTGCTTCAACAATGTCGGCCCGGGCTTCGAGCTGGTCGGCGCCACCGGCAATTACGGCCATTACAGCGATTTCTCGAAGCTGGTGCTTTCGGCGGATATGCTGCTCGGCCGCCTCGAGATCTTCCCACTGCTCGTGCTTTTCAGCCCCGATACGTGGAGCCGCAAGCGGTAAAAAACATAAGAATCAGGGAACCGCGGTATTCTGCGCCGCCGCCCGTCTGTCGTACAGTGTAAAGACTGCACGGCGGCAGGAAGCGGCGCGCACTACCGCGGTTTTTGCATGCCCTTGGCGCAGGGGCGCCCCCGGGTGCAAGCGCGGCGGCCGGAGGGCGCGTACTGCG
>URQJ01000103.1 GCA_900549945.1 uncultured Oscillospiraceae bacterium | reverse complement strand
AGATGCCCTCCGGCATCCCGGTCGCGACGGTCGCGATCGACGGCGCGGACAATGCGGCGATCCTCGCGGCGCAGATGCTCGCGCTTTCCGACGACGCGCTCGCCGCGCAGCTCGAGCAGATGAAGATCGATATGGAAAAGGGCGTCGAGAAGAAAAACGCGGCGCTGCAGGAAAAGGTCGCGGCGCTGTAAGGCGGCGATACGGAAGGGCTTAGTGTGAAAAATACTTTTTCACACAGCGTTTTGTGCCTTTGCCGCGAGAAGCAAAGCGGCAATCGACTTCGTCGACCGGCACAAAACAATAAGGAATGGTGATTAAAATGAATAAAACGATTCTGAAAAAATACGCGCGCCTCGTCGTCCGCATGGGCGTCAACATCAAAAAGGGGCAGGGCGCGCTGATCATGGCGGAGACCGATCAGGCGGAGTTCGCGCTGCTCGTCGCCGAGGAAGCGTACAGGGCCGGCGCGAAGTGGGTCGATATGCGCTGGACGAACCAGAGCTTCACAAAGCTCCAGCTCAAAAAGGAGAGCCTCAAAACGCTCTCGAACACGCCGGAGTGGGAGAAAATGCGCATGCAGCAGCAGGTTGAAGAGCTGCCGGGGCGCATCTGGATCGAATCGGAGGACCCGGACGGCCTCAAGGGCGTCAACGTGGAGAAGATGCAGAAGGCGAACCTCGCGCGCATGAAGGTGAGAAAGCCGTACCGCGACGCGATGGACAACAAGCACCAGTGGACGATCGTCGCGGTGCCGAGCGCGAAGTGGGCGAAGAAGGTTTTCCCCGAGCTGCGCGCGAGCGCGGCGGTGCAGAAGCTGTGGGAGGCGATCCTCGAGACGGTGCGCGTCACGAAAGACAACGACCCGGTCGAGGCGTGGCAGGCGCACAACGCGGCGCTTAAATCGCGCTACGAAAAGCTGAACGCCTGTAATTTCCGCAGCCTGCACTATTTCAGCGAAAACGGCACCGATTTCACCTGCGGCCTGATTCCCGGGGCGAGATGGATGGGCGGCGGCGACACGCTGCTCGACGGCACGTTCTACAACCCGAACATGCCGACCGAGGAGATCTTCACCTCGCCGATGAAGGGCGAGGCGGAGGGCACCGTCGTCGCGACGATGCCGCTCTCCTATCAGGGCAATCTGATTGAGAATTTCTCGATCACCTTTAAAAACGGGCGCGCCGTCTCCTGCAAGGCGGAAAAGGGGCAGGCGCTTTTGGAGCAGATGCTCGCGATGGACGAGGGCGCGGCGCAGATCGGTGAGCTCGCGCTGATCCCGCACGATTCCCCGATCTCGAACCTCGGCATCCTGTTTTACAACACGCTGTTCGACGAAAACGCCGCGTGCCACATCGCGCTCGGCGCGGGCTTCCCGAATGTCGTCGAGGGCTATGAGAGCATGACGCTCGAGCAGGTGCACGAAAAGGGCGTCAACGATTCGGTGATCCACGTCGATTTCATGATCGGCGGCGGCACGCTGAACATCGACGGCGTTACAGCGGACGGCAGAACCGTGCCGGTGTTCCGAAACGGCGGCTGGACCGAAGCATTCCGCTGAGAAAAAGTAATTTATGTAACCCCCCCATTGATTTCAGAAACGGAGAGATATAGAAAATGAAAAGCTTTAGCGACAGCTACAAGGCCGCGGGCGTCGACGTGACCGCCGGCTATAAATCTGTGGAGCTGATGAAGGAGCACGTGAAGCGCACGGCGATTCCCGGCGTGGTTTCCGGCATCGGCGGCTTCGGCGGCCTGTTCCAGCCGGAGCTTTCCGGCATGAAGGAGCCGGTGCTCGTTTCCGGCACGGACGGCGTCGGCACAAAGCTCGTCGCCGCCATGCTGCTCGACAAGCACGATACGATCGGCATCGACTGCGTCGCCATGTGTGTCAACGACGTCGTGTGCTGCGGCGCGAAGCCGCTCTTCTTCCTCGATTATATCGCCTGCGGCAAGAACTACCCCGAGAAGATCGCCGAGATCGTGAAGGGCGTTGCGGAGGGCTGCGTGCGCTCCGGCTGCACGCTGATCGGCGGCGAGACCGCGGAGCACCCGGGCGTCATGCCCGAGGAGGAGTACGACCTCGCGGGCTTCACGGTCGGCATCGTAGACAAGGATAAGATCATCGACGGCTCGAAGATGCAGGCGGGCGACGTCATCGTCGGCGTCGCGTCCTCCGGCATCCATTCGAACGGCTTCTCGCTCGTGCGCAAGGCGCTCGGCCTGACGAAGGAAAAGCTCGAAACGTATTACGGCGAACTCGGCTGCACGCTCGGCGAGGCGCTGCTCGAGCCGACGCGCCTCTATGTGAAGCCGGTTCTCGCGGCGATCGAGGTGGCGGACGTGAAGGCGATCTCCCATATCACGGGCGGCGGCTTCTACGAGAACATTCCGCGCATGATGAAGGCGGGCTTCACGGCGAAAATCGACCGCGCGGCCGTGCCGGTGCTGCCGATTTTCGACCTGATCGCAAAGGCCGGCAATGTGCCGGAGCACGATATGTTCAACACATTTAACATGGGCGTCGGCCTGTGCATGGCGGTCTCGAAGGAGACGGCCGATGCGGCGATCCGCGCGCTGAACGAGGCGGGCGAAAAGGCGTTCGTGCTCGGCGAGGTCGTCGAGGGGGACGAGGGGGTCGTCCTGTGCTGAACATCGCGGTGCTCGTCTCCGGCGGCGGCACGAATTTGCAGGCGCTGATCGACGCGGAAAAGGCCGGGAAGATCGAAAACGGCCGCATCTCGGTCGTCGTCGCGAGCAAGCCGGGCGTCTATGCGCTCGAGCGCGCGAAAAATGCGGGCATCGAGGGCGTCGTGCTGGCCCGAAAGGATTTTGAGAGCGTCGATGATTACAGCGCGGCGCTCGAAAAGCTGCTCCGGGAGAAAAAAACCGACCTCATCGTGCTGGCCGGCTTCATGACGATCACGAACGCGGCGTTTACAAAGGCGTTTGAAAACCGGATCATCAACGTCCACCCGGCGCTGATCCCCTCGTTCTGCGGCAAGGGCTACTACGGCCTGCATGTGCACGAGGCGGCGCTCGCGCGCGGCGTGAAGCTCTCCGGCGCGACCGTGCATTTCGTCAACGAGGTATGCGACGGCGGGCCGATCATCCTGCAAAAGGCGGTTCCGGTGGAGCCGGGCGACACGCCCGAAACGCTGCAGCGGCGCGTGATGGAGCAGGCGGAGTGGCAGCTTCTGCCCGAGGCGGTCTCGCTGTTCTGCGCCGGCCGGCTCTCGGTGAACGGGGCGGTCGTGACGATTTCAGAGTGAAAAACGACATCTGCACATATTTTCATATATCGATTTGATGCGGCGCGGCACGGAAAACGTGCGGCCGCGTCGAATTCTGAAAGCTAAGGAAGGGGAATGAAAATGGAAATTCTCGACATCAAAAAGGAGCTTGCGGGCAATTCCTATCCGGGCCGCGGCATTGTGATCGGCAAGAGCGCCGACGGCGTTCACGCCGTGATCGCCTATTTCATCATGGGCCGCAGCGTCAACTCGCGCAACCGCGTGTTCGTGGAGCAGGGCGACGGCATCCGCACGCAGGCGTTTGACCCGGCGAAGCTCTCCGACCCGTCGCTCGTGATCTACGCGCCGGTGCGCGTGCTCGCGAACAAGACGATCGTCACGAACGGCGACCAGACCGACACGATTTTTATGTATCTCAAAGAGGGGAAGAGCTTCAAAAAGGCGCTCAAAACCCGCGAGTTTGAGCCGGATGCGCCGAATTTCACGCCGAGAATTTCCGGCCTTGTCAAGCAGAAGGACGGCGACTTCACCTACAAGCTCTCGATTCTCAAGAGCTTTGAGGGCAACCCGGATGCGCCGCAGAGCTTCTTCTTCGACTACACGCCGGTCGAGGGCCTCGGCCATTTCATCCACACCTATAAGTGCGACGGCGCGCCGCGCATCCCGTCCTTTGAGGGCGAGCCGAAGCCAGTGAAGATCGAGGGCGACATCGACGCGTTCACGAACGACCTCTGGCAAAACCTCAACGAGGACAACAAGGTTTCGCTGTTTACGCGCTTCATCAACCTCAAGACGGGCAAAGCCGAGACGCGCATCGTCAACAAGAACCAGTGATTTTGGGGAAAGGACTGTTACGGTTATGAAAGAACTCGAACTCAAATACGGCTGCAACCCGAATCAGAAGCCGTCTAAAATCTTCACGAACGACGGCCGCGATCTGCCCATTCAGGTGCTGAACGGCAAGCCGGGCTACATCAATTTTATGGATGCGTTTAACTCCTGGCAGCTCGTCAAGGAGCTGAAAGCGGCGACGGGCCTGCCGGCGGCGGCCTCCTTCAAGCATGTCAGCCCTGCGGGCGCGGCGGTTGCCAAGCCGATGAGCGACACGCTCAAGAAGATCTACTTCGTCGATGATCTCGCGCTTTCGCCGATCGCGACGGCCTATGCCCGGGCGCGCGGCGCGGACAGAATGTCCTCCTACGGCGACTGGGCGGCACTCTCCGACGTCTGCGACAAGGAGACCGCGACGCTGCTGGCCCGCGAGGTTTCGGACGGCATCATCGCGCCCGGCTACACGGACGAGGCGCTCGAAATCCTCAAGACGAAGCGCAAGGGCACCTACAACGTCGTGCAGATCGACCCGGATTACACGCCGGCGCCGATCGAGCATAAGGACGTTTTCGGCATCACGTTTGAGCAGGGCCGCAATGAGCTGAAGATCGACGCGGAGATGCTGAACAATCTCGTCACCGAGAACAAGACGCTTTCGGAGGAAGCGAAGCTCGACCTCGTGATTTCTCTGATTACGCTCAAATACACGCAGTCGAATTCCGTCTGCTATGCGAAGGACGGTCAGGCCATCGGCATCGGCGCGGGCCAGCAGAGCCGCATCCACTGCACGCGCCTCGCGGGCAACAAGGCGGATATCTGGTATCTCCGCCAGCACGAGAAGGTGCTGAATCTGCCCTTTAAGCCGGGCATCCGCCGCCCGGACCGCGACAACACGATCGACGTGTACATCAGCGAGGAGCACGACGATGTGCTGCGCGACGGCGCGTGGCAGCAGTTCTTCACCGAGCGGCCCGAGGTGTTCACCCGCGAGGAAAAGGCGGCGTGGCTCCAGACGTTCAAGGGCGTTTCCGTCGGCAGCGACGCGTTCTTCCCGTTCGGCGACAACATCGAGCGCGCGCACAAGAGCGGCGTGGAATTTATCGCGCAGCCGGGCGGCTCTATCCGCGACGACAACGTGATCGACACCTGCAACAAGTACGGCATCGCGATGGCGTTCACCGGCATCCGCCTGTTCCACCATTGAGCGGGCGCGGCCCGCGGCGGCTGCTGCAGGGTCGCCTGCCGAAGCAGGCTTCGCCGCAGGTAGAAATGGGTGAAGCCAACGCCGACGGAAAAATTTTCGCGGGTGTTTTGCAGGCACGGCTTGGATGCTTTGTGAAGATTAAAACAGAGGAATGATGGATATGAATATACTTGTAATCGGCAGCGGCGGGCGCGAGCACGCGATCGTCCGCAAGCTGAAAGAAAGCCCGAAAACCGGCAGGCTGTGGTGCGCGCCGGGCAACGGCGGCATTGCGGCGGACGCGGAGTGCGTCGATATCGGCGCAATGGACATCGACGGCGTCGTGCGCTTCGCGCAGGAAAACCCGGTCGATCTCGTCTTTGTCGCGCCGGACGACCCGCTGGCGGCAGGCATGGTCGATGCGCTGGAGGCGGCGGGCACCCGCGCGTTCGGCCCCCGCGCGAACGCGGCGGTCATCGAGGGCAGCAAGGTGTTCTCGAAGAATCTGATGAAAAAATACGGCATCCCGACGGCGCGCTACGAGGTCTTTTCCGACCCGGCCGAGGCGGTGGCGTATATCGAAGCCGAGGGGAAATTCCCGGTCGTCGTCAAGGCGGACGGCCTCGCGCTCGGCAAGGGCGTCATCATTGCGGAGAGCCTGGAGGCCGCAAAGGACGCCGTGCGCACGATTATGGAGGACAAGGTGTTCGGCGCCTCCGGCAATCACATCGTCGTCGAGGAATTTCTCACCGGCCCGGAGGTTTCGGTGCTCGCGTTTACGGACGGCAAAACGCTGCGCCCGATGGTTTCCTCGAAGGACCACAAGCGCGCGCTGGACGGCGACAGGGGACTGAATACCGGCGGCATGGGCACGATCAGCCCGAACCCGTACTACACCGACGAAATCGCGCAGACCTGCATGGAGACGATTTTCCTGCCGACGATCCGCGCGATGCAGGCGGAGGGCCGCCCGTTCAAGGGCTGCCTGTATTTTGGCCTGATGCTCACGCCGGACGGCCCGAAGGTCATCGAGTACAACGCGCGCTTCGGCGACCCGGAAACGCAGGTCGTTCTGCCGCGCCTCAAGACGGATTTTGTTGACATTCTCGACGCGGTGATCGACGAAAGGCTCGACGCGCTCGAGATCGAGTGGAGCGCGGATGCGTGCGCCTGCGTCGTCATGGCGAGCGGCGGCTATCCGCAGTCGTACCCGAAGGGCATCGAGATCACCGGACTGGATGAAAACGGGCAGGTCGCGGGCGCGACCGTCTACCACGCGGGCACGAAGCGCGCGGGGGATAAGCTCGTGACGAACGGCAGATCGGAAGAG
>URQJ01000102.1 GCA_900549945.1 uncultured Oscillospiraceae bacterium | reverse complement strand
TTCGAACTCCGGACACCTTGATTAAAAGTCAAGTGCTCTGCCAACTGAGCTAATGAGTCATACAGCTTTACTATTATAGCAACAAAGTCCCCCGCTGTCAACCGATAAAAAGGAATTTTTTTGCGGATGCAGCGGCTGTACCGGGCCTTTTGAGGATCTTCCTGCAAATTTTTTGCAAAAAGCATTGTATCCGCATAAAATTCCTGTTAAAATAATGGGACATCGATCGGGTTTACCGCTGGCCATGGAAATTTCATACCACGTTCATTTTCTCGGTATACAATGTTCTATATTTTTCTGGAGGTGAATCGTTCTGCAACGCTTCAGGGAGCTGCGGCAGAGATTCGGCGCACTGACTCCGAACGAAAAGGTTCTGATGGCGCTCACCGCCTCGATCTTTTTGACGGTTTATGTGGAGGTCACCGCGCTGGTTTTTCTTCCCGTCTATATTTTTGCCACAAAGCAGGGCTTTATTTTTTTGCGGCGCAAGCAGGATGTGCTCTTTCTTTCGGCCTTCTGGGTCCTCTCCATCATCGTCACCGTATGTTCAGGCGGAACGGTGGTGGATATTCTGCTCGGGGTATTCATGATTTTCGCCTTCAGCGCGATGATCTTCGTCACCTACACGATGACGCAGCGGATGTTTCGGATCATCCTCTCCTTCGTCTGCTTTATGAGCCCCTACTGTCTCGTGATCGCGCTGATTCAGCGCGGGCTCGGCATGCGCTGGGCCTACGGCGCGCGCTACAGCTCTGTTTTTACGAATCCGAACTACTACGCATTTTACATTTCCCTTGTCATTCTCTTCTGCATCTACAATATCGTGAAGAGCGAAAGCCGCCGCATGCAGATCGCTTACGCGGCGCTGATCCCGCTCAATCTGCTTGCGCTCGAGCTCACGGAATGCCGCACGACCTACGTCGTGCTTTTGATCGTATGTCCGGTCATGCTGTTCCAATGCGGCAAGAAAAAGTGGGGCATCGCCTACCTCGCCGCCCTGTTTGCCCTTGCGACCGCGGCGCTGCTCTTTGACGATACGCTGCACTTCCTGCCGCGCGTCAACGAACTGACAAAGGACATCGCTAAGCGCCTCGACATCTGGGGCGGCGCGATCGGCAGCATTCTCGACGCCCCGGTTTTCGGCCGCGGCTACAATACATACGTGCGCATCCGCGACCTGTACGACGCCTACGACATCGCAAAGCACTCGCACAACCTGCTGCTCGAGGTGCTGATGGATTTCGGCATCGCAGGCACGGCCGTGCTGCTCGGGTACTTCTCGATCAACATCAGCAAGATCATCCGGCTGCACCGGCAGAACAAGTGCCACCAGCGCTACGCGCTGACCGTTTCGGTCATCGTCTGCGTGCTGCTGCACGGCCTGCTCGACATCACGATGCTCTGGCCGCAGACGAGCCTGCTCATCATGTACGTCGTCGGCTTCAGCACCGAATACGACAAGGAGCACATCTTCAGCACAAGCCGCAGGCACGAGATCCTGCCCGTGCACATGTCCGGGCAGAAAAACCTGCCGGCGGGCGAAAACGAAAATTCAATTTTGTAAGCCTTCACAAAGGCCGCCGAATTTTCCGGCGGCCTTTTCTCTTTGTTTGCCCTTTCCCTTTTCCCTGCTTTTTGCTATAATAATACTGTCTTTTTAACTCTTACAGCAAAGGAAGTATCATCATGGGCGGATTTTTTGGCGCTACATCCAGAGACGACTGCGTTTTCGACCTGTTCTTCGGCGTGGATTACCACTCCCACCTCGGCACGCGCCGGGCGGGCATGGCGGTCTACAACCCGGAAACCGGCTTTGACAAGGCGATCCACAACATCGAGAACGCGCCGTTCCGGACAAAGTTCACCTCGGAATCACAGACCATGCACGGCACGATGGGCATCGGCTGCATCTCCGACTACGAGGCACAGCCGATTCTGGTGCGCTCGCAGCACGGCACCTTCGCCATAACGACGGTCGGCAAGATCAACAACACCGAGGAGATCCTCGAAAAGGTCATCAGCCGCAGCACGCATTTCTTCGAGATGCAGAACGGCGAAATCAACCCGACGGAGCTTGTCGCCGCCATCATCAACCAGAAGGAAAACTTCATCGAGGGTATCCGCTACGCGCAGGAAATTGTGGACGGTTCGCTCTCCATGCTGATCCTCACGCCGAAGGGCATCTACGCCGCGCGCGATAAGCTCGGCCGCACGCCGGTCGTCCTCGGCAAAAAGACGGACGGCTTCTGCGCGAGCTTCGAATGCTTCGCCTACCTCAACCTCGGGTATCAGGATTACCGCGAGCTCGGGCCGGGTGAGATCGTCGTGTTCGATACCGAAAACGTCCGCACGCTCGCCGCCCCGGGCAAAAAGATGAAGATCTGCACCTTCCTGTGGGTCTATTACGGCTATCCGTCCTCCTCCTACGAGGGCATCAGCGTCGAAAAAATGCGCTACAGCTGCGGCAGCCTGCTCGCAAAGCGCGACAAGGGCGACAACATCCGCCCCGATACGGTCGCCGGCATTCCGGATTCCGGCGTCGCGCACGCGATCGGCTACGCAAATGAATCCGGCATCCCCTATTCGCGCCCGTTCATCAAGTACACGCCCACCTGGCCGCGCTCCTTTATGCCGACGCACCAGAGCAAGCGCAACCTCATCGCCAAAATGAAGCTGATCCCGGTGCACGACCTCATCGAGGGCAAGAGCCTGCTTCTGATCGACGACTCGATCGTGCGCGGCACCCAGCTGCGCGAGACGACTGAATTCCTGTACGCGAGCGGCGCCAAAGAGGTGCATGTCCGCCCCGCCTGCCCGCCGCTGCTCTTCGGCTGCAAATACCTGAATTTCTCGCGCTCCTCCTCGGAAATGGAGCTTATCACGCGCCGCGTGATCCGCGAGCTCGAGGGCTGCGACCCGGATTACGACACGCTCTGCGAATACGCCGACCCGGACAACGAGAAATATCAGAAAATGGTGGACCGCATCTGCGAGCTGCAGCATTTCACCTCGCTGCGCTACCACCGGCTCGACGATCTCGTCGAATCCGTCGGCATAGAGCCCGAGTGCCTGTGCACCTACTGCTGGAACGGCAAAGAATAAAAACACGCCGAAGCCGGTCCCCTGCGCGGGGTCGGCTTTTTGCGTATGCCGTCGCGTCGGCTTATCCCCCGCACACGCCCTTTCAGCACGCGCACAGCCGTTATATTTTGACGCTTCCCCCTTGTTTTCTGCGCGGAAAGCGGCTATAATCGGAATAAATAACCGCAGAAGCGGGCTTAGGAGAGCGATAAAATGATTTTTGAGAATATGGACCGCGTCGTCTTTGCGGGCGATTCCGTCACGGATATGGGCAGCGCGCAGCCGGTCGGCGAGGGCCTTTTCGACAACATGGGCCACGGCTACCCGCGCGTGATCGAGAGCCTTGTCGGCGCAGTTTACCCGGAGCGCAGCATCCGCTTTACGAATTCCGGCATCGGCGGCAATACCTCGCGGATGCTTCTCGAGCGCTACCAGCGCGACGTACTCGACCTCAACCCGCAGTGGGTCTCGATCTGCATCGGCATCAACGACGTGTGGCGCCAGTTCGATTCGCCCGCCATCTGGGACGAGGCTGTTTCCCCCGCGGAGTACGAGCAGAACCTGCGCAGCATGATCGAATCCGCCAAGGCCATCGCAAAGGGCGTGATCCTCGCGACGCCCTACTATATGGAGCCGAACCGCACCGATTTCATGCGCGCCCGCATGCAGGAATACGTGGACATCTGCGCGCGCCTCGCCGCGGAATACGGCTGCATCTTCGTCGATTTTCAGGCGATGTACGACCGCTTCCTCCAGCACAAGCATTCCTCTTTCATCGCGTGGGACCGCGTGCACCCGAACCAGATCGGCGCGGCGCTGATGGCAAAGGAATGGCTTGCCGCCTGCGGCTTCGATTACAGCCATGCGCCCGAAAATGCGTGAGCGCGGGGCAGGCGCCGTCTACCTGATCTGCGGGAAAATCTGCAGCGGCAAGAGCCGCTACGCCGCGCAGCTTCAGGCGGAGAAAAGCGCGGTTCGGCTCTCCTGCGATGAGATCGAAAACGACCTGTTCCACCACGATTTCGGCGAGCGGCACGACGCTGTCTCCGCAGACATCAAACGCTACCTGCATAAAAAGGCGGCGGAGATCGCGCGGGCCGGCTGCCCCGTGGTGCTGGACTGGGGCTTTTGGACGCGCGCCGAGCGCGAGGCGGCCTCCGCCCATTACCGGGACGCCGGCATCCCCTTCGAATGGCATTATGTGGAGATTTCCGACAGCGACTGGCGGCGCAACATTGCGTCGCGCAACGCGGCCGTCGCCGCCGGAGAAACGACCGATTACGCCGTAGACAGCGGCCTGCTCGAAAAGCTCGAATCGCTTTTTGAGCCGCCGAAACCGGAAGAGGCCTGCGTGCTGCACCGCAACACAAGATAAATAGGCGGCAAAAAAGGAGACTGCATTCGGCGAAAGCCGCTGCCGTCTCCCTTTATTTTTTGCGCGGCCTTTTGGGCGGCGCGCCTCACTCTACAAAAGAGCGGCTCAGAATATAGAATTCCTCCTGACTCGGCAGCCACTTCTTCTCCAGCCTTTCGAGCGTGTCGTCGTACGCCTGCGCCGCCGCTTCGTCCACGTTCATCGCGGGGCTGCCGCGGTAGAACCACCGTCTGCCGTCAAGCGCGCCGGCCTTCAGCGCTTTCACGAGCATCGCCGCCGGGTACCGGCCGTCTCCCGTGCAGACGTTGAACTTTTTGCAGCTCTGAAAGCCGCGGCCCACGTAATTCTCCGGGCTGCCGAAAATGACAATGGCCTCGTACCCGAGCGCCGCAGCCGCACAGAATGAATGCTCGAGCAGCAGCTTTCCATAGCCCTTGCGCTGGTATTCCGGCAGAATACTGACCGGCCCGAAGGTGCAGATCTCCTTTTCCGCGCCGCTTTCATCCGTCAGCCACGCCTTTGTGTACATGACATTGCCGATCACACGGCCGTCCAGCTCGAGCACGAAGTCGAGCGCCGGGATAAAATCCGCGTGGCTCCGCATGACGTGCACCAGATAGTGCTCCGTACAGCCGGGCATATAGATATTGTAGAAGGCGCGCCGGGTGATGCTTTCCACCGCTGCGTAATCCGCCTCCGTCTCATTTCGGATCTCAATCATATCGAAAACCTCCGTTTTGCCAAAATTGCCGCCGCGCTCACCGGCAGAGCTGCGCAAAGCTCTTTTCGTCCATCGTTTTTCCGACGACCGCCCAAAGCGCGTCCTTGGGATCGCCTGAAACGTGCAGCTCCGACAGGCCCCGGCAGAACTGCTCCCGGGTGCAGTAGATATACGCGTACCAGCTCGGCGTCAGCCGCCTGCCCGCGCACACGGTGACGTACAGGTTTTCAAGCAGGAAATCGAACGCCTTTGAAAAGCTCTTCTTCTCCATCTGCACCGCTGCACAAAGTGTTTCCTTGTCCGCGCCGTCATACGCGCGCAGCGCCCTGAGGATCTGCTGCGCGGCTTCGGTAAGCGGTTTCTGCGGCTTCACACGGCACAGAAGCCGGAACGCCCGCGGCGACAGGTACACCGCGCGGCCGGCCAGCGCCTTCGTGTACACCGCCTCGCGGCGCTCCGCGAGCTGCACGAGCGTCTCCATGCTGTAGCCGAGCGCGTCTGCGGAAGGCAGCGTCGCATGGGCGTTGAGCAGAAGGAATCCGTTCTCCTCCATATACGCACGCAGCGCCTCGCGGTGCGCATCGCCGGCGCTCTGGAAAATTTCGGGCCGCAGCGCCCTAGCGTACAGAATGCTGCCGCAGTCCCGGCAAAGGAACGTCTCCACATCGGAGCCCGCCGTGCTGCTGTGGTAAGCGTAGGCATCCACATACAGCCGCCCGCCGCCAATCTGGTAGCCGACGCCGATGCTGGTGCTCCCGCAGTAGGGGCACTTTTCCGGTACAACGCCCATCCGTCACGCCTCCTTTGCAAAAACCGATTCCGCATAGCGGACCGAGCCCATCGCGTCCTTCGAGTAGAAGTCGGCGCCGATCGACGCGGCGTATTCGGCGTTCAGCACCGCGCCGCCGACCATGATCTTGCAGTCGTGCGCGGCGCGCAGCGCGCGGATCGTCTCCTCCATGTGGACGACGGTCGTCGTCATCAGCGCCGAAAGGCCGACGAGCCGGATGTTCCCCTCCACCGCCGCCTGCACGACCGCCTCCGGCGGCACGTCCTTGCCGAGATCGACGACCTCGAAGCCGTAGTTTTCGAGCAGGACCTTCACAATGTTTTTCCCGATGTCGTGGATGTCGCCCTTGACGGTCGCAAGCAAGATGCGGCCCTTTTTCTTCTCCTCCACACCCCGGCTTTTAAGCTCCGCCTTGATGCGGTCGAAGGCCTCCTTCGCCGCGTCAGCGCTCATCAGAAGCTGCGGCAGGAACACCGTGCCCTTTTCAAAGCCCTTGCCGACCTCGTCGAGCGCCGGGATCAGCGCGCCGTTGATGATCTCGATCGGCGGCGTGGTTTTGAGCGCCGCCTCGGTCAGGCTGCCCGCCTGCTCGCGCAGCCCCTTGACGATCGCACGGTGCAGCGTCATTTCCGAGGCGGGGGCCGCGGCCTGCGC
>URQJ01000101.1 GCA_900549945.1 uncultured Oscillospiraceae bacterium | reverse complement strand
GCCCACTGCCCGGCGGCCCCGCCGCCTCGTGTGCACTGCGGCTGTGCTGGCAACTCTGCTGGCGCTGAGCGGCGCCGTGTACGCGAGCGACCTTTTCGGCGTGCAGGACTGGATCCAGCGCACTTATGCGCGGACGGGCGTCGATCTGCGCGGCGCAGAGATTGTCCTTGAGGGCGGCGAGCTGATCGTTCAGAAGGGGGCGGAAACGGCGGTGTTTACCGGGGATCCCGCATGGATGCTGGAGCATGTTCTGGAAATTGTCGAGAAAGATGGGCAGACGGTGCTGCACTTTGGCGACCGCAGCTTCGTGCTGACCGGCGTTGTGGGGCCGAATGCGGCCGCACAGGCTGAATTCAGCTTCACCGAGAACGGAGAAGCGTGCCGGATCGTGGTGCGGTATGAGGCGTTCGAGGGAGAAAGCGTCCTCTACTGCGGCAGGGTTTACATGGACGGCAAATACTACGGCTTCGGGCAGGCGCGCGGGTAAAACGCGTGCCGGAGCAGGAAATGCAGCCGCACAAAAAAATAAATGCGAGCGAGCGGCCTGCCGGAATGTCTCCGGCGGGCCGCCTCTCGCCTGCGGGCGCATGCCGGGCACGGAAAAGCGGGCCACCCGGCGCGAAACTTTCCGCTTGCATTCTCCGCGGGCAGCGGCTATACTGAAAGCAGAAAATCTTTTGGGAGGCCTTGCCCTATGAAACCGTTAACACCGAAATTCCCGAAGCTGCTGCACGGCGGCGATTATAACCCGGAGCAGTGGCTCCGCTACCCCGAGGTTCTGAAAACAGACATCGAGCTGATGAAAAAGGCGGAAATCAACTGCGTTTCCGTCGGCATCTTTTCGTGGGCGCACCTCGAGCCGCAGGAGGGCGTCTACGAATTCGACTGGCTTGCGGAGATCATCGACAACCTCTATGAAAACGGCATTTACACCGTGCTCGCGACGCCTTCCGGCGCAAAGCCGCTCTGGATGAGCGAGAAGTATGAGGAGATCCGCCGCGTGCAGCCGAGCGGCCTGCGCGAGCTCTCCGGCGCGCGGCACAACCACTGCTACACCTCGCCCATCTACCGCGAAAAGGTGCGCGAGATGGACCGCCGCCTCGCGGAGCGGTTTGCGAACCACCCGGGCGTTATCCTGTGGCACCTCTCGAACGAATACGGCGGCGAATGCTACTGCCCGCTGTGTCAGGCGGCGTTCCGCGATTGGCTCAAGGCGAAGTATAAGACGCTCGACAGCCTCAACCACGCGTGGTGGACCGATTTCTGGAGCCACACCTACACCGATTGGTCGCAGATCAACGCCCCGGCGCCGCACGGCGAGATGAACGTGCACGGCCTCGTGCTCGACTGGAAGCGCTTTGTGACGCATCAGACCGTCGATTTCATGTCGATGGAGCGCGACGCCGTGAAATCCGTGAACCCGGAAATTCCGGTGACGGCGAACCTTATGGGCTTTTACGACGGACTCGACTACTTTAAGTTCGGCCCGGCGCTCGACGTCGTTTCGTGGGACAACTACCCCCAGTGGCACACGACGGACAACACGGAGATCGCCGTTTCCTCCGCGATGGCGCACGACGTGATGCGCTCCGTAAAGCACGAAAACTTCCTTTTGATGGAGAGCACGCCGAGCATGACGAACTGGACGCCCGTCTCGATGCTCAAGCGCCCCGGCATGCACCTGCTCTCGTCGATGCAGGCCGTCGCGCACGGCTCGAACTCCGTGCAGTATTTCCAGTTCCGCAAGAGCCGCGGTTCCTGCGAGAAATTCCACGGCGCGGTCGTCGACCATGTCGGCAACAGCGGCCCGTATGATTTTGTCAGAACCGAGAACACGCGCGTTTTTAAGGACGTGCAGCAGGTGGGCGCGGCGCTTCGGGAGATGAACGCGCGCGGCGATGTGTACGGCACCGCGGTAAAGCCGCAGGTTGCCATCGTGTACGACGTGGAAAACCGCTGGGCGCTCGACGCTGCGGCCGGCCCCCGCAACAAGGACAAGGACGAAAAGTATGTGGAGACGCTGCTGAAGCACTACCGCCCGTTCTGGGATGCGGGCGTGCAGGTCGATATCGTCGATATGGACGGCGACATCTCGGGCTACAAGCTCGTGGTCGCCCCGATGCTCTACATGTACCGCGCCGGTTTTGAACAGAAGATGCGCGCGTTTGTGGAAAACGGCGGCACACTCGTCACGACGTACTGGAGCGGCATCGTCGATGAAAGCGACCTGTGCCGGCTCGGCGGCGTGCCCGGCGGCATGATGGATGTGTTCGGCGTGTGGAACGAGGAGATTGACAGCCTGCCCGACGGTGTGAAAAACAGCGTCGCCATGGACGGCCGCAGCTACGATGCGTTCGAGCTGTGCGCGCGCATCCACCCGATCACGGCAGAGGTGCTCGGCACGTATGAAAAGGACTTTTACGCGGGCGAGCCGGCGGTGACGAAAAACCGCTTTGGCAGCGGCGCGGCGTACTATATCGCGGCGCGCACCGGTACGGACCTCCTTGCGGATCTCTACGGCGGGCTGATTTCGGCGCTCGGCATCGCGCGGGCGATCGACACCGCGCTGCCTGCGGGCGTCACGGCGCACGAGAGAATCGGCGAGAACGGCGCCGTCGTGTTCGTGGAAAACTACAACAACGCGGAGGAAACGGTGGAGCTGCCCGGCGGCTATGAGTTGTACGGTACAGGTGAAAGGGTAAATTCCATTAAACTGGCCCCGTTCGGTGTAGCTGTGTTATCCAAATTAACAAAAATTTAATAAAGTGGAGGTTTCCTGTAGCAATATCCGGTAGTTTGTGTTATATTTTAACTGACAAATGCCGACAGCTTTTGCGCGGCTACAACGAAAAATGCAGTTTGAAGGAGTTATCAAATGGTAATGGAATCACAGACGTTTTTCAGTGCTGAGAATCGGGTGGCCCCGCTCGGCATCGTATCGCTTGCGGGTGCACAAGAGCTTTCCGAGAAGATTGAGGCGCATCTGGTCCGCTGGGCAAAGCGCGCCGGTATGAACTACGATACCTTCCTCATCGAGAACAGCTGCCCCCGCTTTTCCTCCGGAGACGGCAAGGGCATGATCAAGTCCACCGTGCGCGGATACGATCTGTTCTTCCTCGTGGATGTGGGCAATTACAGCCTCACGTACAATTATTTCGGCAAGGAAAACCGTATGTCGCCGGACGACCATTATCAGGATTTAAAGCGCCTGATTCAGGCGGCGAGCGGTAAAGCGCACCGCGTGAACGTCGTCATGCCGCTGCTGTACGGCGGCCGCCAGCACCGCCGCAGCTACCGCGAGTCGCTCGACTGCGCGTACATGCTGCAGGAGCTGCAGCAGATGGGCGTTTCGAATCTGCTCACCTTTGACGCGCACGACCCGCGCGTGCAGAACGCCGTGCCGGTCATGGGCTTTGACAACCTGATGCCGACATATCAGGTGCTGAAAAAGCTCTTCAAGGATTTCCCGGATCTCTCGACCGACAAGAATGATTTCATGATCGTCAGCCCGGATGAGGGCGCGCTGAACCGCAACATGTATTATGCCTCCGTGCTTGGCGTGGAGCTCGGCATGTTCTACAAGCGCCGCGATTATTCCCGCATCGTGGACGGCCGCAACCCGATCGTCGCGCACGAGTATCTCGGCGCGTCCGTCGAGGGCAAGGACGTTTTCGTCGCGGACGACATCATTTCCTCTGGCGATTCCGTGCTCGACATCGCGGAGAACGTCAAGGATCGCCGCGCGAACCGCTTCTTCGCCTATGCGACGTACGCCATCTTCACGAACGGTCTCGAGAAGTTCGACAAGGCGTACGAGCAGGGCCTGATCGACGGCATCTTCGGCAGCAACCTGACCTATCTGAACCCGGAGCTGCGCAACCGCCCATGGTTCCACGAGGTCGATGTTTCGAAGTATATCGCGTATTTCATTTCCGCCTTGAACCACGATGTGTCGATCAGCTCGCTGATCGACCCGCACAGCAAGATCGAGACGCTGCTTCAAAAGCGCGCGCTCGACCGCGCCAAGTACATCGACGAGCAGCTTTCGCTGTAAAATTCTTGAATTTAAAGACCGCACAGGATAGCCTGTGCGGTCTTTTTCTTTGAATAAGATTCTGTTCAATAAATTGAAAAAAATTTCTAAAATATATCCATAATATATTGACTTTTATGAGGGAATATGTAATAACTAAATTATTAAAAGTGCCAAGCAAAAAGTGATTTTATGGAAAGTGGTGATACCGATGCAGAAAGAAAGATACCATGTGGATTTAGTGGCGTTTGATGTAAAAAATCGCAAAGGAGCTTTAAGTATGAAAAAAGTTATTCTCTTTAGTTTTGACAATGACAATGTTAATGGTTTCTTTTAGTGTTGCTGTATCGGCCCAAGAAGTTGAGACTTATCAAGGCTCGGAAACAGATCATACAATACTTGCATCGATGGATGCAGCTTATGCGGATAGTGGTTTAAAAGCGTATCTTTCTAAGAACGGGATTCAGACGCAGGCCGGTGATCGTCTTATTGCAGTTTCAGCCCATGATTCTGTGGGGACACAAACAACTTTACAAGTTTTGAAAGAAAATGAGGATGAAATCACTGAATATTTCCTTTGGGGATACGATGATGAAGGAAATAGGGTTGATGCCCCCATTGAAATCAATCCGAATGCACGTGCAATGCAGACATTTACTTGGAAACCTGGTGATGAAACGATCACAATTTCTGCAACCGGACAGTATTCTCTGGATTATACAGGTACATATCCTTTTGTTGATTTAGTTCTTATGAATCCACAGGGATTAGCTTTTCACTATACATACAATGGAGGATATGTTCCGGTTTCTTCAATTAATATGGCCTTGCAGACGGTGGGACTTTTGTATGATTCAAGCGGAAATTTCATAGAAGCAGATTATCCTTATAACATTTATAAGCTTGTAAATAATCCTAACGCAAATGTCACTTACTCTGCGACTGGTGGTATCCCGAGTGATTATAGAATAGCGCGCGGAGGATATGGTTCGGGTATCTTCCTTGTCATGGAAGCTACAGTAAATGGCCGATGGGATTTGACCAATAGGAATGTAATTATTTTTGACTGAGGTTTTTCACGATAGGTATCAACTAAAGGAGTGAAGGATTTATGAAGCGATCGGCCGCACTGCTTTTTGTATGTGTCTTATGCGGGGCGTTGGCGCTCACCGGTTGCGCATCCGCGAATGACGGGACACCGATGACGCCGGAAAATGTGCTGGAAAAGGCATTTCAAAAAGATCAGCAGACGTTTTCAGAAGCGTTCGGCGTGAATTTCGACACGGATGCAGAGCTGATTCTCGGGCAGCCGGACAATTACCGGCTGATCGACGCAGTCGAGCTTTACGGGCGCACGGCGGATCGCACAGACCTCTACTTTGTTGAAAATGAGCTGCTCCAGTTCGAATATCAGTTCGCCTTTTCCGGCGGGGAGCAGGCGCTTTCCGACGCGCTCGACTTCGCGAAAAAGCGTGCGGCGGAGAGCGGGAAGGCGTACGGGGATTCGATTTTGCGGGAGCGGTATCTGGTCTCCGAGGATACACCGCTGCTTGCGGATTACGAAGCGGCGGCGCTGTATGAAAAGTGGGCGCAGGCACCGGATGAGCCGCACAATGCCGCGGATGCGTTTGCGGTTTCGGAAAGCTGTGTTTTGGAAATTACGTTGACGACATTTGACAATTCCACGTATGTTGTGGCGCTGAGCTATAAGCGCCCGGTGGAAAAAAGCATACCGTAAAAAATGACGGAAAAGCGCCGGCGCCGGGAGACTGTGCCCGGCGCTTTTTTGCGCAAGCCCTTTTGCAGTCACGCGTTCCGCGCCGCCGCATAAAATATTGCAGGCGGATCGCTTGCGTTTTGCGGACGGCTGTGTTAGAATAAGGCATATAGAAAAACGCTGTGACCGAACGAGTAACCCGGAATGCGACCGAAAGAGAGCGGCGGCCGCCGGCTGAAAGCTGCCGCAGGGAGGCGCCGGGCGAAGTGCATTCGCGAGCGGATGCGGTGAGCCCTAGGTGAGCCGCGTACGGCGTCGGCACGTTAAGCCGTTTCAAGTGATAAACCGGAGTGGAACCGCGGATTTGATGCGCATATGCGTATTTTCGCCCCCGAGCGCCTTTGTGCGTTCGGGGCTTTTTGCTTTTAAGGAGATGATCGTTTGTTTTCGAAGCTGAAAGCGGAGCTGGACGCCGTGATGGAGCGCGACCCCGCCGCGCGCAGCCGGGCAGAGGTGTATTTCCTCTATGCCGGCTTTAAGGCGGTGCGCGCCTACCGCAGGGCGAACTGGTTTTACCGCCGCGATATGAAGTTTATTGCCCGCATGATCTCCCAGCGCGCCCGCCGGCGCACGGGCATTGAGATCCATCCCGGGGCGACAATCGGGAAAAATCTGTTCATCGACCACGGCATGGGCGTCGTAATCGGCGAAACGACCGTGATCGGCGATAACTGCACGCTGTATCAGGGCGTTACGCTCGGCGGCACCGGCAAGGACCACGGCAAGCGCCATCCGACGCTCGGCGACAATGTGCTCGTCGGCGCGGGCGCCAAGGTGCTCGGCCCGTTCCGCGTCGGAAATAACGCGCGCGTC
>URQJ01000100.1 GCA_900549945.1 uncultured Oscillospiraceae bacterium | reverse complement strand
GCCGCACTGGAGCGCAAGGCGTGCGCGCGACCATTTGTCGAGCGCCGCCGCTTCGCCGCGCTGCACGAAATTTCCGCTCATCACACAGACGACGGGTCCCTCCGTTTCGGCCCGCATGTGCCGGAGCAGCGCGGCATGTCCGTTATGCAGCGGATTAAATTCACAAATTACGCCGGAAATCCTGTTTTTTGCGACCATTTTGCGTGAAAACTCCTTGAAATTCAGCTTGATTTGTACTATTATATAATACAGCATTGCAATTTATCTTACAAGCGCGTTTTGCAGAACACCCGCGCTTATTTTTGCGCGCTGAAAAACCGCATCAATACCACAGGGGGAAGACAAAATGAAAATTCTGGTTATCAACGCCGGCAGCTCCTCACTCAAGTATCAGCTGATCGACATGGACAACGAGCAGATGCTCGCCAAGGGCAACTGCGAGAAAATCGGCCTTGAAATGGGCATCTTCGGCCATAAGACGGCTGACGGCCGCGAGAAGAAGATCGAGATCTGCATGAAGAATCACACCGAGGCGTTCGAGCAGGTCAAGAACGCGCTGCTCGACAGCGAGGTCGGCGTCATCAGCGATCTCAGCGAGGTCGCCGCGATCGGCCACCGCATCGTTCAGGGCGGCTCGATCTTCAGCGAGTCGGTGCTCGTGGACGACGCGGTCATCGAGGGCATTGAGAGCCTGATCCCGCTCGCGCCGCTGCACAACAGTGCGCATGTGCAGGGCATCCGCGCCTGCACGAGCGTGTTCGGCACGGCGGTGCCGGAGGTCGTCGTGTTTGATACGGCATTCCACTCCACCATGCCGCCGAAGGCGTATATGTTTGCCGTCCCCTACGAGTATTACGAGAAGTACAAGATCCGCCGCTACGGCTTCCACGGCACGTCGCACCGCTATGTCAGCCACCGCCTCGCGGAGATCATGGGCCGCGACCTCAAGGACATGAAGGTCATCACCTGCCATATCGGCAACGGTTCCTCGATCACGGCGATCAAGGATGGCAAAGTCATCGACACCAGCATGGGCCTCACGCCGCTCGACGGTTTTATGATGGGTACCCGCACCGGCACGCTCGACCCCTCCGTCGTCACGTTCATCGCCGAGAAGGAGAACCTTTCCCCAGCGGAGCTTTCCGATCTGTTCAATAAGAAGTCCGGCCTGCTCGGCATCTCGGGCGTTTCGAGCGACGACCGCGACATCTGCAAGGCGGAGGATGAGGGCAACCCGCGCGCCCGCCTCGCCCACGAGATGCTCGTCTACCAGATTCAGAAGTTCATCGGCAGCTACGCCGCGGCGCTGAACGGCGTCGATGCGATCGTGTTTACCGCCGGCCTCGGCGAGAATCAGGACACGCTCCGCGAGCGCATCTGCACGAATATGGAGTACCTCGGCATCAAGTTTGACAAAGAGGCGAATGCCGGCGTCCGCGGCGTGGAGAAGAAGATCTCCGCCGAGGATAGCAAGGTCGCTGTCTACGTCATCCCGACGAACGAGGAGCTCGTCATCGCGCGCGACACAAAGGAAATCGTCGAAAAAATGTGAGCCGGCGCTTGCGCCTGCATCTAAACAAAAAGCCTGCACGGGTATCCGCGCGGGCTTTTACTGTTTTTTAGGAGGCGCTTTTAATCTGCGGGGCCACGTCCTGCGCCGCTTTTTCAGCCGTCTCTTTTCGCGAGATGGTATAGGCGCGTAGTGGTGTCGCGCGTTGTGTCGTGCAGCTCGCGGCAGACCGCGAAGCCTGCGTCCTCGAACAGCGCGCCGAAAACCGGATGGTAATAGACGATCCAGATGTCCCGGTCGCGCTCGGACTGGCTATCCTTGATTTTTTGGATGACCCGCTCAAAGACCGGCTTTCCGAACGGGTTGTAGAAGTAAAAGACGTCGTAATCGGCGTAGCCGGCAAATTCGACGGCGTTGGCCTCGATGCAGTCGGCATGCAGGTGCAGCCGCGCCATGTTTTGGCGGGCGATTTTCAGCAGATAGGGGTCGAGGTCCAGCCCGGCGATCCGCTTGTAGCCGGCCGCTGCGGCGCAGCGCATGCACATGCCCTTGCCGCAGCCCACGTCAAGAAAGGCTGCGCCTGCGGGGTCGATTGGAACGGCCTGCAGCATTCTTTTCATATCGCCGGCGTCCGTCATGCTGTAGCCGTGAAACTCGGGCGTATTCTGCTGGAGCAGCCCGACATAGACCATGCTGAAATCGAGGCCGTGCAGCCGCTCCCACACGCAGCTGAACAGAAATTTTGTCCACCGTTTGGCGCGCACGGTAAAGCTGTAATTGCTCATTTTCTATGTTCCCTTCTAAAAATAAAGTACAGGGGGGACGGCGGCCGCATGCACCGGTTTGCCTGCATATTTATTTTAAACCGATGATCGGATCATGTCCAATACTTATTGATTATTTTAAAATATGCCTGTGAGGTATAGAAAGATGGGATCTGGAATTCGAACACTTCTGCCCAGATAAAAAACACACTTCGGCAGAATGGAAATATTTACCGGCGCTTTTAGGCGCATTATTTCAAAAAAAGGTTGCAATCCTGTAACCTTTGCGCTATAATTGTAAATGTCTTGAAATATCTGTCCGTTTCTGTGCGAAGGAAACGGATTCCGGCTTGGTGCGGCCTGCCTGCACCGTTATGATTCTATAGAGTGAGGATTGGTGATTTATGATGAGTTTTTCCGTGCGAAAAGGCGGAAAGCGCGCGGCGGCGCTGCTTCTGTCGCTTCTGCTCACAGCTTCCGTCTGCCCGCTTGCGGCGTATGCGGAGGAGACGAGTGCGAAAACGACGGAGTACGTGAACCTGCGCAGCGGCCCCGGCACGAATTACGATTCGAAGGGAGTGCTGGCAGAGGGAACCTCGATTACGGTGACCGACACGAGCAACAGCGAGTGGTATGCGGTTAAGACCTCTGCCGGTACGGGATATATTTTCTCGCAGTATATCGCGCTCGGCGGCTCCGGCAGTTCCGCGAAAACGACGGAGTACGTGAATCTGCGCAGCGGTCCCGGCACGAGCTACAGCTCGAAGGGCGTTATCGCCTCCGGTACTGCAATTACGGTTACGGATACGAGCAATTCGGAATGGTATGCCGTGCAGCTTTCAAACGGCACGACGGGCTACATGTTTTCGGAATACATAAAGATGAGCGGCAGCAGCTCTTCGTCCTCGGAATCGGAATCCGCGCCCTCGACGGAATCCACTGCGGCGAAAACGACGGAATACGTCAATGTGCGCAGCGGCCCGGGTACGAATTACAGCTCGAAAGGCGTCATCGCCTCGGGTACATCGCTGACGGTTACGGACCGCAGCAACTCGGAGTGGTACGCGGTGAAGCTCTCGAACGGCACGACGGGCTACATCTACTCGATCTACCTGAAAATCACGTCGGAGGGCGGCTCATCGGAGAAGCCCGCAGACGGCAGTGTACAGGCCAAAACGACCGCAGACGTGAACCTGCGCCGCGGTGCAGGCACCAGCTTCGGCGTGATCACGGTGCTCGATACCGGCATAACCGTGACGGTCACCGAGGCGACGAACGCGCAGTGGTATAAGGTGAAGCTCTCGAACGGCACGGAGGGCTACCTCTTTACGGAATACCTCAAGATAACTTCCGGCGACATCAATTCTGTGAAGCCGGAATCGGACCCGACCCCCGCGCCGGGCGACGGAACGGTGACAGCCAAGACGACGACGGACATCAACCTCAGAAAGGGTCCGGGCACGTCGTACGGCGTGATCGACGTGATCGACGAGGGCGTGTCGGTCACCGTTACCGAGGCGACGAACAGCGAATGGTATAAGGTCAAGCTGTCAGACGGCAGGGAGGGCTACTTCTCGGCGCAGTATCTGAAGATCACCTCCGGCGACATCAGTTCGGTGAAGCCGGCAGACAAGGACGACGGCAAAGAGGACGACAACACGAGCGACGAGCCCGGTACCGGCGAATATGTGCGCACGACGACCGGCGTCAACCTGCGCAAGGGAACGAGCACATCGACCGACGTGATCACGGTTCTGAATTCCGGCACAGTGCTTGAGGTGATCGACAGAAAGAACAAGGACTGGGTGCATGTCCGCACGACGGGCGGCACGGCGGGCTACGTCTCCGCACAGTATGTGACGGCATACACGCCCTCGGGCACGAGCGGTTCCGTCTCCGCCTCCTCGGCGACGATCGCGCAGTATAAGACGCTTTACATGGAAGGCTCCGGCAGCTCGCTGATCTGGGCGAGCTCGGATACGTCTGTCGCAAAAGTTGAGGCGGGCGTGGACAACCAGCTGTTCGTCTACGGCGTTGCGCCGGGCACGGCGAAGATCATCGGCAAGGGTGCAAACGGCAAGGAAGTGGCATCCTGCACGGTCACGGTCACAGCGCCTGAGGCGGTGCGGTTTGCCTACACGACGCCGAATATCATTTCCGCCGGCGCGGGCTTCGAGCTCAAGGCGGTCACCGACACGCAGAAATCGAGTGTGAAATTTGAGATTGATGGCGTCGGTACGTACGAGACCTCCTCATATGAATCGGAATCGCAGAAGGACAACAATGTCCGTATCTTCTCGGCCTCTACGTCGATCAGCACGCCGGGCACCTACACGGTGCGCGCGTATTCGAATTCGGGCAGCGGCTACTCCTCCGATTACGAGGAGTTTACGATCCTTGTCGTTTCCACGACGGATAAGACGAGCACTTCGAACGAGGCGCGCCGCGTCAGCGACGAGATGCTCGAGAATATCGCCTCCTATGAGGGCTATGTGCCGGGCGTCAGCCCGGATACGCTGGCCGGCAATATCCCGACCGTGGGCTACGGCTATGTGGTTGCGAAGAACACCTCGTTCTACAACAACCTCACCCGCACAGAGGCGAAGGCCATGCTGGCGGATACGGTGAATTCCGGCGGCTACACTTCGGATGTCAACTACTTCATTTCGCAGAACGGCCTTCTGATGAGCCAGAGCCAGTTTGACGCGCTCGTGAGCTTCGGCTACAATGTCGGCTCCTCCTATTGGCGCGGGTACGGCAGCTGCTATGTGCGCACGGTGATTTTGAACACGGTCGTGCCGCCTTCGGATCTTTCTTCTTCGAACGCATACAGCGGCAAGGTCACCTCGACCACGCTGACGATGTACAGCGACCACGCAAGCTCGTCCTCCAGTGTCGGCTCACTGAGCGAGGGCAACAGCGTCAAGATCGTCGGCTACTGGCGCGACGACAGCACGAAACACGCTTGGTACAAGGTCACGGCGAGCGGCAAGACCGGCTGGGTCCGCGCGGGCGACGTAGCTTTCAGCGATACGTCCGGCCTCACGCGCGATCTAAGCTATGTGGATGCGTACACCTTCGGCAGCAACCTGCTGGATTGGCACGTCGCGGGCGGCCGGTGCTACATCGGCCTCTACTACAGGCGGCTTGCCGAGGCGAAGGTTTTCTCCTACGCGAATTACAGCGAAGCATCACCGAGCAGCGGAAACTACAAGGTGAATACCTATGGCTACGATGTGCCGACCTGTTTGTAAGAAAATCCATGCGGTAAAATAAAAGAGAAGCGCTTGATCCGGCGGCGGATCGGGCGCTTCTCTTTCGTTGCGGTGCAGCGGCTTGAAGCAGGGCGTCCCGGCGGCAGGCGGGGAAGCCTTGTCCATATGTTCTGATTTTAAGCGCAAGGCACTGTGCAGGTGCCGTTGTGGCGGTGCAAGCGGGAGCGTGGGCGAACTGTGTTTTGAGCCGTAGAACGGCGTGTGCTTACGGCTTTGCCCAGTATTTTCGGTCGAGCGTGCGGTAGCGCACAGCCTCGGCGGCGTGCCGGGCTTCGATACATTCGGCGCCGTCCAGATCGGCGATCGTGCGCGCAACCTTGAGCACGCGGTCGTAGGCGCGGGCGGAAAGGCCGAACCGCTCGAACGCGGTTTTGATAAGGACATCGGCGGCCGGCTCGGTACGGCAGACCTCTCGGAGCCGCTCGGGCGGGATCTGCGCGTTGCAGGTGACGGACGAGCCTTGAAACCGCCGCGCCTGCACGGCCCGCGCCGCATCCACGCGCACCTTGATCTGTGCGGAGCTTTCCTCCTTCTGTGCGCTCGTAAGGCTGTCAAAATCAACGGGCGGCACCTCGATGTGCAGGTCGATGCGGTCGAGCAGGGGGCCGGAAACGCGGCCGAGATAGCGGGCGACCGCGCCGTCCGAGCAGGTGCAGGGGCGCGTCGGGTGCCCGTAATACCCGCAGGGGCAGGGGTTCATCGCGGCGACGAGCATGAAGCCGCAGGGGAAGGCCACGGTGCCGTTGACGCGGGAGACGGTGACAGTGCCGTCCTCGAGCGGCTGGCGCAGCGTTTCCATCGCACTGCGGGAAAACTCCGGCAGCTCGTCGAGAAAAAGGACGCCGTTGTGCGCGAGGGAGATCTCGCCGGGGCGCGGCAGCGATCCGCCGCCCGAAAGGCCGGGGCCGGAAATCGTGTGGTGCGGCGCGCGGAACGGGCGGCTTTCGACGAGCGACGCGCCGCCCGGAAGCAGGCCGGCGACAGAATAGATCGCCGTCGTCTCCAGCTTTTCCGCGGGCAGCATCTCGGGCAGAATGGAGGGCAGGCGCTTTGCGAGCATGCTTTTGCCGGAGCCCGGTGCGCCGATCAGCAGCACGTTGTGGCCGCCGCTCGCGGCGATTTCGAGCGCGC
>URQJ01000099.1 GCA_900549945.1 uncultured Oscillospiraceae bacterium | reverse complement strand
GGCGACCACCGAGATCTACACTCTTTCCCTACACGACGCTCTTCCGATCTCGCGCACTACCGCCGCGACATCGGCCGCACGAAGTAATCGAATACAGAGAAAGCAAAAACGACAGCCCGGCGCACGCCGCGGCTGTCGTTTTGCTATTGAGACTGACCGACGTCGATTTCGCCCATCTTCTGCTCAAACCACAGGACGTGATTTCGGATGATCTGAATCAGCTCGCGGTTTATAGAGCGCGCCTCGTATTCGGCGACGTAGCTGAATTTTTCGAGCAGCTCGGCATCGATGCGCAGGGAATAGTGTACGGTTCGGTTTGACATTGAAAATTCTCCCTCTCGTTGAAGTCCATATAAGGATAGCATAAAAAAGAGGGCAAAAACAAAAATGACGGCATCGTGACATCATGAAAAGAGAAAAAAATTTTCGGCTGATGAAAAAGACAACCGCCCGGCAGCTTCCAGATTGTTCCGGGCTGCCGGGCGGGCGCGTATTTTCAGCGCGCGGTGCGCTTTATTTTGCGATGAAATGCTTCACGACGCTCTGGCCGTCGAGGAAAACGGCCTGCGTCAGGTTCACGCCGGCGTTCATCAGCAGCGCGCCGGAGTAGACCTCGCCGGTGTCCGTATCGGTGTAGAGTTTCTCCGGGTCGAGGCCGCGCAGGCGCTGGACGTAGAACATCGACTCCGGCTGGCGCATCACGACGCTTGTGAGCATCGCCTCGTTCCTATCCGGCGAGACGAATTCCCACGCGCAGCGGAAGGCGTTGTCGGTGGGGGCGATCAGGCGGTAGAAGTCGCCGTCGCGCACGAGGTGGTTGTATTTGCGGTAGTCGGCGATCTGCTGCCGAACCTCCTCTTTTTCCTCCTCGGTGAGCTTGCGCGGGTCGAGTTCATAGCCGAACGTGCCGCACATCGCGACGTTCGCGCGCGTCGAAAGCGGGGTGCGCGGGCGCGCCGCTACATGCGCGCCGAAGGCGGAAACCGGGTAGCACATCGAGGTGCCGAACTGGATCGTCAGCCGCTCGATCGCGTCGGTGTTGTCGCTGCACCAGATCTGCGGCGAGTAGTAGAGCATGCCGGGGTCGAAGCGCCCGCCGCCGCCCGAGCAGTTTTCAAACAGGATGTTCGGGAAGGTCTTCACAAAGCGGTCCATCAGGTCGTAGGTGCCCAGAACGAAGCGGTGCATGATTTCCTTCTGGCGCTCCGGCGGCAGCAGGGCCGAACCGGCCTCCGAAATGTTGCGGTTGAAGTCCCACTTCACATAGTCAATCTTGTTGTTTTTCAGGACGCTGCACATCTGCTCGAAGATGTTGTCGCGCACGTCCTCGCGCGACATGTCGAGCACGTACTGCAGGCGTGCCGGCGAGTTTTCGCGGCCCTTGACGTGCAGGCACCAGTCGGGGTGCGCGCGGTAGAGCTCGCTGTCGGGCGAGATCATCTCCGGCTCGTACCAGATGCCGAACTTGAGGCCCTCGGCATTGACGCGCTCAATCAGCTTCGAAAGCCCGCCCTTGATTTTCTTTTCGTTGACGAACCAGTCGCCGAGCGAGGAGTTGTCCAGATTGCGGTGGCCGAACCAGCCGTCGTCCATGACGAGCATATCGACGCCCATCTTCGCCGCCTCGTGCGCGAACGCGACGAGCTTGTCGTCGTCGAAGTCAAAGTAGGCGGCCTCCCAGCTGTTGATGAGCACCGGGCGCTCCACGTCGCGCCACGGGCTTTTGATCAGGTGCTTTTTGTAGGCGCGGTGGAAGATGCGGCTCATCTCGCCTATGCCCTTGTCCGTGTAAACCATGACGGCCTCCGGCGCGGTGAAGCGCTCGCCCGGCTCAAGGTGCCAGGTGAAGCCGTCCGGGTTGATGCCGGCGATCAGGCGCGTCGTGTTGAAGCCGTCCACCTCCACGTCGATTGCGAAGTTGCCGCTGTACACGAGGTTCACGCCGTACACCTCGCCGCTCTCCTCAGCCGCGCCGTGCCGCTTGAGCGCCACGAACGGGTTGTGATTGTGCGAGGAGGAGCCGCGCTTGCTCGCGACAGACTGGATGCCATGGCAGAGCGGGCGCTCGGCGACCGTGCGCTCCTTGAACCACTTGCCGTAGAGGTGCACCATGTCGTAGTCGAAGTCCGGCAGCTCAAGGCAGGTGCTGTACACGCGCTCGGGATCCATCGCCGCGTCGGAATCGTTCTCAACGACTGCGCTGCGCGTCATCACCGGCATGTCGCCGTACACCGTGTAATAGAGCTTCACGACGGCGCCGGTCGCCGCGTCGCGCGCCGTGATCTCGAGCGTCTCGCTGTCGCCGTTCTCGTCGCGCAGGGAAGGCATGCCGCACAGCGCGGGCTTTTCCGTAAGGATGCGGTGGGAGACGTAGCGGATGTCGGTGGAAACGTCGCCGTTTTTGTTGCGGATCTGCAGCGCGGAAACGCGGAAATCGCCGGTGCCGGCCACGGAATACTCGCTCGGCGTCACGTCCGGCGAGATGCCCGTCGCGACATAGTGCGGGAAATCCGGGCAGAAGGAGGAGAACATGCCGCGGTCGAGCATAAAGAGCAGGTTGTCGTCCGGCAGATACGCGCCGTAATAGAGGTGGAAGAGATACCCCGCCTCGTGCACGGTGAAGGCGTACGTTGTGGACGGCGTATCGAGCTTGAAGATTTTTCTGGAAGCGTCAAAGGTGATGGCCATAATACAAGTCCTTTCCGAAAAATTCAGAGATCTTGTTTTCATTATAGCGGCTTTGTCCGGCGCGCGCAATAGGCATTTTGTTGCCTGATTTTGATGCTTTGTGCATGCGCGCGCCCCGCGCGGCCCGCCGGCGCTTTGCCCGGCGCACACGCATTCGGGGGCGGGCTGGCGGCGAAAAATTTTCCTTTACTTTTGCGGCTGTTTGTATTATAGTATTGATAGATATGGAAGCGGTTGCACAGAAAAGTTTCTGTGCAGCCTGCTCTAATAATTTTAAAACTCAAGGAGGAACCATCATGGCAAAAATCATCGGCAAGTCGTTCCCGGATATGCCCTGGCAGGACAAGCCGCAGGGCTTTGACAAGCCCGTATGGCGCTATGACCACAATCCGATCATTCCCCGCGATCTGATTCCCACATCCAACAGCATCTTCAATTCCGCAGTTGTCCCGTTTGAGGGCAAGTACGCCGGCGTTTTCCGCTGCGACAACCGCGGCCTGATGATGGACATCTTCGCAGGCTTCTCCGACGACGGCATCAACTGGAACATCAACCATGACCCGATCGTCTTTGAGCCGGCGCCCGGCTGCGACCCGTGCGTCACGCGCAAGGAGTACCGCTATGACCCGCGCGTCTGCTTCATCGAGGACAGATACTACATCACTTGGTGCAACGGCTTCCACGGCCCGACGATCGGCGTGGGCTACACCTACGATTTCAAGACCTTTTATCAGCTTGAGAATGCGTACCTGCCCTACAACCGCAACGGCGTTCTGTTCCCGAGAAAGATCGGCGATAACTTCGCGATGCTGAGCCGTCCGTCCGACACGGGCCACACCCCATTCGGCGATATCTTCTACAGCGAGAGCCCGGACATGACCTACTGGGGCAAGCACCGCTACGTGTTCGGCACGAGCAAGACCGCCGGCTGGCAGTCCAAGAAGGTCGGCCCCGGCCCCACCCCGATCGAGACCGACGAGGGCTGGCTGATGATCTACCACGGCGTTCTGAATTCCTGCAACGGCTTCGTCTACCGCTTCGGCGTCGCGCTGCTCGACATCGACAAGCCGTGGATTGTCAAGGAAAGAGGCCTCTTCTACGTCTTTGGCCCGGAGGAGGATTACGAGCTCACCGGCGACGTGCCGAACGTCACGTTCCCCTGCGCTACGCTCACCGACGCTGACACCGGCCGCATCACGATCTACTACGGCGCGGCGGACACCGTTACGGGCATGGCGTTCACAACGGTGGACGAGCTGCTTTCCTACATGAGAAAGTACCCGCATCCGGTCGACTGATTCTGAAAAAGCAAAATACTTTTGGCAGGCGTTTCGCACAGAAACGCCTGTTTTTTGCATTTTCATGGGCTTTTACCCCAAATCAACCTGCAATATTTCGTATGGAATTGTTAGTTTTTTGCGTTGTCAAGCGCCGCGTTTTTCAGTAAAATAAAGATGTAGAGATATGGATAAAAATGAAAACGCCAATAGAGGGTATAAACCGGCGCAAAGTGCGCCACAATGAAAAGGGAATTCCTGGCAGTGATTTGAAAGGACTGGTGCACATGGCACTCGAGAAAATGGATATCTATTACAACAGCGTCGCCGAGACTTACGACGAGCGCGTCCGCCGCGCGACGACGGACGAGGACGGCTACATCGTGCGCATGGTATCCGCTTTTCCGATGAAGGAGAATCTCAACATCGTCGATATCGGCGCGGGCACGGGCCTGCAGCTCAAGCCGCTTTTAGAGCAGAGCGAGACGCTGCGCGCCACCTGCGTGGACTGCTCGGGCAAGATGCTCGCGCGGCTCAAAAAGAACCTCGCCGATTACAGCGGCCGCGTGCAGGCCGTGGCCGCCAATTTCTTCGACCACGATTTTGGCTTTGAATTTTACGACGGCGCGGTTGCCGCGATGGCGCTGCACTATTACAGCGAGGCGCAGAAGCTGCAGCTCTACAAGAACCTGCGCGCCGGGCTCAAGAAGGACGGCTTTTTCCTTCTGACGGATAAGTTTGCGCCCACGCAGAACTATCAGGATTTCTGCCGCAGCGAGTTCGAGCGCAAGCGCGCCGAGGCCCACCAGCCCGAGGGGCACTACTACACCTTTACGCCGCTCACCGTGGCGAACGAGGCGGCGCTGCTCTTCAAGGCCGGGTTCGCCGAGGTGCAGGTGCGCTGGGCGAAATCGAACACGGCGGTGCTGCTCGCCACAAAATAAACGCCTTAAACGGGGGCGGTCGGCCGCATGGGCTTGACCGCCCCCATTTTCTGTGCTATAATCGTTTTGTTTCAAAAGCAACTATTGGGGTGGGTGGATTTCAGTGCAATTGTTCAACACAGCGCGCATTCTCCGGCAGGAGCCGGCCGCCGGCGAAATACCGCCGGTCAAAAGCCTTCTGCGCGACACGGTCGGCGTCGCGTGGCCGTCGATCGTGGAGTCGTTCCTCGTGGCGCTTGTCGGCTTCATCGATACGATCATGGTCAGCGTGCTCGGCTCGTACGCGATTGCGGCGGTCGGTCTCACGCAGCAGCCGAAGTTCCTCGGCATCGCGGTCTTTATGGCGATGAGCACGGCGATCTCCGCGCTCGTTGCGCGCCGCCGGGGCGAGCAGAACCGTGAGAGCGCCGTGCGCATTTTGCGCATGTGCATCCTCGTCACGCTGGTGCTCACAGCGGTCGTCAGCGCCGTCTGCGTCGCGTTTGCCGACCCGATCATCCGCTTTGCCGGTTCGGCGCAGGATACGCACGAGGCGGCCGTCGAGTATTTCCAGATTTTGATGGGCGGCATTGTGTTCACCACGGTCATGCTTGTCATCAATGCGGCGCAGCGCGGCGCGGGCAATACGAAAATTGCCATGCGCACGAACATTGTCTCCAACCTCGTCAACATCGTTTTCAACTACCTGCTGATCGGCGGCAACTTCGGTTTTCCGGCGCTCGGCACGCGCGGCGCGGCGATCGCGACGGTCATCGGCTCCGTCGTCGGCTGCGGCATGTCGGTCGGGTCGATGTTTTCGAAGCAGTCCTTCGTCTACATCCGCGGCATCAAGGGGTGGATTTCTTCCCGGTTTGACATCCGCTCGCTTTTAAACGTCGGCTCCAGCGCGTTTGTGGAGCAGATTTTCCTGCGCATCGGCTTTTTGCTGTTTGCGATCACCGTCGCAAATCTCGGCACGACGCAGTATGCGGCACACCAGATCGGCATGAATATGATGAGCCTTTCATTCTCGTTCGGCGATGGCCTCTCCGTGGCCTCGGTCGCGCTGGTCGGCCGCAGCCTCGGGCAGGGGCGGCGCGACCTCGCGAAGCTCTACGCCTCCATGTGCCAGCGGCTCGGCCTGCTCTGCGCGTTTGTGATGTCCATGGTGTTTCTGTTTTTCGGGCGAAACCTCTTTGCGCTGTTCTCGGATGAGGCGGAGATCCTCGATATCGGCGTGATGATCATGCGCATCCTGTGCTTCGTCATCTACATGCAGATTTCGCAGGTCGTGTTCTTCGGCTGCCTGCGCGGCGCCGGCGATACGAAATACACGGCGCTGGCCTCGCTGATCAGCGTCACCTGCATCCGCCCGGGCCTGAGCTGGCTGCTCTGCTACCCGCTCGGCCTTGGCCTGCTCGGCGTCTGGATGGGCCTCGTCGGCGACCAGTTCACGCGCTTTCTGCTCGGCTACATCCGCATGAAGCAGGGCAAATGGCTGAAAATTAAGATCTAAGCGATAAAAGCAGCCCCGGTGCACCGAAGGAAACGCCGGGACTGCTTTTGAAATTATGCAGAAAATAGGAGGGAGCGCTGTGGATATACACGTGCGCGAGGCTGTGCCCACCGACGCCGAGGCGCTCGGCGCCGTGCACTATCGGGCGTGGATGGAGACGTACACCGGGCTGATCGACCCGGTCTATCTGCAAAGCATGAGCGCCGAAAAGAGCGCGGCGATGTTCCGAAAGCAAAGCTGCCGGGAGATCCTTGCCGCCGAGGCGGACGGGCGGGTCGTCGGCTT
>URQJ01000098.1 GCA_900549945.1 uncultured Oscillospiraceae bacterium | reverse complement strand
GAGCAGCGCCTCCGGCACGCGTTCGCCGCGCGTCGCGCGCATCTTTCGCTGCGGCCCGTAGCCGTCGAGGTATTTGTAATCGGTCAGCGCCAAAAGCGCGAGGCGCAGCCGGAAATTCGGGTGGGGGAGCAGAGGCTTGATTTTGTAGAGCTCCGGCAGCGCGTCGAACGGAACGCCCTTTTTCGTGCTCCCGCGCGGCGGCGAGACCGCGCCGGTCTCCGGGTCGATCCAAGAGAGCTGCCGCCGCACCGCGACCGGGTACACCACCGTGACGCGCGCCGCTTCCAGAAAGACCTCGAGCTTGCCGCGCAGCCGGTCGAAGCCGCGCGTCTGGATCTCAATGATCCCCTCCTCGCCGACGATGTCCGCCACGAAGCCGCCGAGCGCGATCTCCCGGCTCTCGGCGTCCGGCTCATAGTATGCCTTTAAGGCCGCATGCAGCGCCTTTTCCGCGAGCGTGCCGATGCCCTGCCCGCCTCTTGTCCGCCTGAGCGCCGCTTCCCGCTCCGCCAAAAAACGCGCCTGATCCATCGCCTCTCCCCCTTTGCCGCAAGCTGTTTTCCGCACACCAGTATACCAGATTTTCTGTAAAAACACAAATAAAAGAGCGGCACAGCCGAAAGCCGTGCCGCCCGTTTCTCTGGAAAAATTCTGTTTTATGCGCGCGGCATGAAGGTGCAGCACTCCGTCTCGCTGACCACACACGGGGCCGAACAGCAGCAGCCGACGTTCACCTGCTCCGCACGGCATTTTTTGCCTTCGTTGTACGTGCAGCGCTCCGCACTGCAATGAATGTCCGTGCGCTCGCTCGCCGAGGAGCACCCGCAGGAGGCTTCGTTCTTCGCGGACTTCGCGCGCTCCGCATAGGAGCCGCAGCAGGTTTCGCGGCTCTCCATCGCGGCCGGGCCGTCCACCTGAATCTTCTGCAGGCTGCACAGGTCGTTGTGATTGTGGCGGCAGGTTTCCACGCTACATTTCAGCTTATTCATCGTCATCGCAATCCTTTCCAGTTTCCATATTTGCCGCAGGTTCTGCGGTCCCGATTAGTTTTTCCCGCGCTTTGCCGTTTATGCGGCGCAAAGCGTGCATCAGCGCTTGAAAAACGCATACGAATATGCTATACTAAATCGATACAGCCTACATCGATTTGGAGCGGCTTTCGGCCGTTTTACTTTTTCCCGCCGCACGGGCGGAACCAATTCCTGACAAAAATTCAACAAGGAACGGTGATTACTGTGAAAAAAACGGTTTGTGTGATTTTTGGCGGTGCATCCTCGGAATATGAGATTTCGCTGATGTCCTCCTCCTCCATTCTCCGCAACCTCGATACGGAAAAATTTGACATCGTGACGCTCGGCATCACAAAGGACGGCCGCTGGCTGCTCTATACCGGCGACGTCGATTCGATTGAAAACGACACGTGGGTGAATCACCCCGAAAACCGCACGGCCTTCCTTTCGCCGGACCGCGGCACGGCGGGGCTTGTCGTCCTCGAAAAGGGCGGCGCCTGCGCCTTCCGCAAGCTCGATGTGATCTTCCCCGTCCTGCACGGCAAGAACGGCGAGGACGGCACGATTCAGGGCCTTTTCGAGCTGTGCGGTATCCCTTACGTCGGCTGCGGCACCCTCGCGTCCGCTATCTGCATGGATAAGGCCGTCTCCCACTCGCTGCTCGCGAGCGCCAACATCGAGCAGGCGCACTACCTCTGGTTCTATGCCGACCGCTACGCGGCGAACCGCGAGAAGATCCTCAACAAGATTCTGGCGCGCCTCAATTTCCCGGTCTTTGTGAAACCCGCGAACGCCGGCTCCTCTGTCGGCATCACAAAGGTTTCGGAGCCCGAAAAGCTCGACGAGGCGATCCGCCTTGCCGCGCAGCACGACGTAAAAATCGTCGTGGAGGAGGGCATCGCCGGTCAGGAGGTCGAGTGCGCCGTCCTCGGCAACCGCGGCAAAAGCGAGGCCTCCATCATCGGAGAAATCGGCGCTGCGGCGGAATTTTACGACTACGACGACAAATATAAGAACGGCGTCGCGCAGCTCTACATTCCCGCGCGCCTCGACCCCGAAGTGGCCGAGGAGATCCGCAAAACCGCGGTGCGCGCCTATAACCTGCTCGGGTGCGACGGCCTCTCCCGCGTCGATTTCTTCGTGACCGAAAAGGATAAAAAAATCATTCTGAACGAAATCAACACGCTGCCGGGCTTCACCTCGATCAGCATGTACCCGAAGCTCTGGGACGCCTGCGGCCTGCCCTACGGCGCGCTGCTCGAAAGGCTGATCGACTGCGCACGCGAGAAAAAGAGCGCACAGTAAGCGGCTTTATTTTCGAAGGAAAGAATGGTGATTATGGATAACAGACCTATCGGCGTATTCGACTCCGGCCTCGGCGGACTGACCTCCGTCAAAGAACTGATGCGCATTCTGCCACACGAGCGCATCCTCTACTTCGGCGATACCGGCCGCGTGCCCTACGGCTCGCGCGGGCGCGAGACCATCCGGCGCTATGCCGCGCAGGATATGCGCTTTCTCGTCGAGCACGATGTGAAGGTGGTGCTCGCTGCCTGCGGCACCGTCAGCTCGACGGCGCGGGACATCGGCGACGCGCTGCCCGTGCCCTACCTCGACGTGCTGCGCCCCACGGCGCAGGCCGCCGTCAGCCAGACGAAAAACGGGCGCATCGGCATCATCGGCACGGCCGCGACGATCGCCTCGGGCTCCTATCGCCGCGAGATCCTTGCGCTGAACCCCGCGATCGAGGTTTTCGAGCAGGCCTGCCCGCTCTTCGTGCCGCTCGTTGAAAACGGCTTTGTCGCCCCGCAGGAGGAGATCACCCGCCTTGTGGCCCAGCGCTACCTCGCGCCGATCCGCGAGCGCGGCGTCGATACGCTGATTCTCGGCTGCACGCACTACCCGATCATCAGCGCCACGATCCGCAGCGTCATGGGGCACGGCGTCACACTGATCGATTCCGGGCGCGAGGCCGCCGTGAGCTGCCGCGAGACGCTGCGCAGAGACGGCCTTTTGAACGATGAGAATGCCGAGCCGGAATACCGCTACTGCGTCAGCGATTTTGTCGAGGGCTTCCGGCAGGTCGCCGACCTGCTGCTCGGTCAGAACCTCAACGGGCAGGTCGAGCGCATCGACATCGAAAAATACTGAGAGATCCCCGTGCGGAGGCGCCGCCTCCGCACGAAAAATACGAAATTTGCCGCACAGCAGGGCAAGGTGAAGAAAATGCAGGAAAATTACGAAATCACGATCATCGGCCGCCAGACGATCGAGCAGGAAACCGGCGAGATCAAGCTGGACACGCTTGGCGATTACAGCGAGCGCAACGGCGTCAAATATATCTCCTATATGGAGTACGATAACGACGCCCCCTACACCGGGCACAAAAAGATACTCAAGATCGAGCCGACCGGCACCGTGACGATGCTGAGCCCCGGCTCGCCGACACGGCTCATCCTCGAAAAGGGCCGCCGCCACAAATGCATGTACGATACCGGCGCGGGCCTGCTTTCGCTCGGCGTTTTCACGCAGACGCTCAAGCACGACCTCTCCGCGGAGGGCGGCATGCTGCGCATCCGCTATACGCTCGATCTCGACGCGCACCTCTCCTCCGAAAACGACATCATCGTCCGCCTCAAGAAGCGGGGCGGCACGCCGGACGGCACGGCGATCCAGTAACGCCTGCCGCTCCTTAAAACGAAATTCAAACCGAAAGGAACATCCCTATGTCAAAAGCGGTAAGTATTGCAAGAGAACAGGTCAGCACCGCCGTGCGCAGCGCCCTCGAAAAGGCCGTGGCCGCCGGCACGCTCGTGCAGGCGGAGATCCCCGCCTTCTCGGTGGAGCGCCCCGCAGACCGCACGCACGGCGATTTTGCGACGAATGCGGCGATGGTTTCGGCCCGCGCGTTCCGCACCGCGCCGCAGAAGATCGCGGCGGCCATTCTAGAAAACCTCGACCTCTCCGGCACGTACTTCACAAAGGCCGAAACAGCCGGTCCCGGCTTTATGAACTTCTTTTTGAGCCCGGCGTTTTACAGCGACGTGCTGACAGACGTGCTCACCGCCGGCAAAAATTACGGCCGCAGCGATTTCGGCAAGAAACGCCGCGTCATGGTGGAATTTGTCTCCGCCAACCCGACCGGCCCGATGCACATGGGCAACGCGCGCGGCGGCGCGCTCGGTGACTGCCTCGCCGCCGTGCTCGACGCCGCAGGCTACGACGTGTGGCGCGAGTTCTACGTCAACGACGCCGGCAACCAGCTCGATAAATTCGGCCTCTCCCTCTCGATCCGCTACCAGCAGCTTTTCGCGGAAAACCCGCCCGAGCTGCCCGAGGACAGCTACCACGGCGAGGATATCCTCGACCTCGCAAAGGAATACGCTGCGGACAACGGCGACGCACTGATGCGCGTTTCCGAGGAGGAGCGCCGCGCCGCGCTCGTCGGCTTCGGCCTGCCGCGCAACATTGCGAAAATGAAGGCCGACATGGAGAAATACCGCGTCCATTACGACCGCTGGTTCCTCGAAAGCGACCTGCACAAGAGCGGCGAGGTCATGGCCGTCGTCGATTATCTGCGCGACCGCGGCCTGACCTACGAGAAGGACGGCGCCGTCTGGTACAAAGCGACCGAATTCGGCGGCGAAAAGGACGAGGTGCTCGTCCGCGCCAACGGCAACCCGACTTACTTCACGGCGGACATCGCCTACCACAAGAATAAGTTCGACCGCGGCTTCGACCTGCTCATCGACATTTGGGGCAGCGACCACCACGGCCACGTGGCCCGCATGAAGGGCGCGATGGACGCGGTCGGCCAGAGCGCGGACAAGCTCGAGATCATCCTGATGCAGTTCGTGCGCCTGATGCGCAACGGCGAAATCGTGCGCATGAGCAAGCGCACCGGCAAGGCGATCCAGCTCGGCGACCTGCTCGACGAGGTTCCGGTCGATTCCGCGCGCTTTCTCTTCAACATGCGCGAGGCCAACTCCTTGCTCGATTTCGACCTCGACGTCGCCGTCAAAGAGGACGCGCAGAACCCGGTCTACTACGTCCAGTACGCGCACGCGCGCATTTGCAGTATTCTGCGTGCACTCGAGGCGGACGGCATCACCCCGCGCGACTGCACGGCCGAGGAACTCGCGCAGCTCACCGCGCCCGAGGAGATCGAACTGATCCGCCACATCGCCGAGTACACCGATGAGATCATCGCGGCGGCCAAGGATTACGACCCGGTGCGTATCACGCGCTACGTGATCGAGCTCGCCACGAAGTTCCACAAGTTCTACAACGCCTGCCGCGTCAAGGGCGAGGCCGAGGGCCTGATGCAGGCGCGCCTCACGGTCTGCCGCGCGACGGCTTCCGTACTGCGCAATGTGCTGACGATGTTCAACATCACCGTGCCGACCTCCATGTAAATTTCAGAAATGCCGAAGCGGCGGTGCGCTCCACAGAGGGCTGCACCGCCGCTTTATTTTCTCTTATAATCGCCCGGCACAAGGCCTGCCCCGTATCCGAATCACACTGCCTGCGGCCGCCGTAAACGCGCGCTCCGCTTTCCCAGCGCCGGTTCCCCGCCCGCCGGGCCGTCCAATCAGTAATACGCGATCAGAGGCGTCGCGCGGCTGCCGTTTTTCGGGTCAAACTTAGCCTTGTCGATCATCTTCACGGCGCTGCCCGCGCCGCGGATCACACAGCTTTCCGGCTCCTCGAGCACGCGCACGCGCATCTTCGTCTTTTTCGCAAGCAGCCGGTCAAAACCGCTGAGGTACGCGCCGCCGCCCGCGAGCAAAATCCCCTCGCCCGCAACGTCCGCCATCAGCTCCGGCGGCGTCTCCTCCAGCGCGGTCTGAATCATGCGCACCACCTCCGCCGCCGGCTCAAGCACCGCCTCTAAAAGCTGATCTGAGGTGATCTCCGCCTTTGCCGGCAGGCCGGACTGCACGTCGCGCCCTTTGAGCACGCAGGTCTTGATCTGCTTCATCGGGTAGGCGCAGCCCACGGCGCGCTTCGCCGCCTCCGCCGTGCGGCTGCCGATCACAAGATCCAGCTTCCGGCGCGCATATTTGATGATCGCCTCGTTGAACGCTTCGCCGGCGACGGGAATCGACCGCGAAGCCGCGAGCCCGTTCATCGAGACCACGCCTGCATCGCTCATACCCGCGCCCAGCGTGACAACCATCGTGCCGCGCGGGCGCGTGATATCGATGCCCGCGCCGATCGCGGCGGCGGCCGGTCCCTCTAAAAGGCAGATCTTCCGCACACCGTTTGCCGCAACCGCATCGACGACCGCGCGCTTTTCCACCTCGGTGATGCCGCTGGGCACCGTAACGACGACGCGCGGCATGAACACGCGGCTCGTGCTCACCTGCTTCATATAATGGCGCAGCATCGCGTCCATCAGAGAAAAATCGGAGATCACGCCGCCGCTCATCGGCTTTATGACGCGCACGCGGTCGCTCGTGCGCCCCAGCATCTCGTACGCCTCACGCCCGATTGCGACAAGGCGGTCGGTATATGTATCCACCGCGACAACGTTCGGCTCGTTGACCACCACGCCGCGCCCATCGACAAACAGCCTGAAATTCGCTGTGCCCAAATCGATTGCAATATCTGTACCTATCATCGGCTTTTCTTCTCCGTTCGTTTTATTCGCCGCACCGCCATTGGTCTCCCCGGCAAAAGCAGGATCTTTTTCCAGCTTATTACACTTATTGTACCGGATTACAGCGTGTTTTGCAAGGTTATTGCGTCGAATTTGCTTCGACAACCGCACAGCAGACGCACAGAACCTCGGCCGCGCCGGCGCGGTAGAGCACGGCGGCGCATTCGCGCGCCGTGGCGCCGGTCGTCACAATGTCGTCTACGAGGAGGACGCGCAGGCCATTCGCCTCACC
>URQJ01000097.1 GCA_900549945.1 uncultured Oscillospiraceae bacterium | reverse complement strand
CCTCCGCGCCGCGGATGCCATGGTTCACATGCACGGCGTGCAGCCGCGCCGCGCCGTATTTTTCCAGCAGCAGGTGCGTGAGCAGCGTGGAATCCGCGCCGCCCGAAAGGCCGACGACGATCGCGCCGGTCTGCGGAAAATCATAGCGCACCTTTCGGAGGATCTCCTCAGCTTTCACGGCGCACGACCTCCTGCGAGGTAAAGCGCATGAACTCGCCCTGCCAGTGCAGCGGCACGGAGCGCAGGTCGCCGTGGCGGTTTTTCGCCACGATGCACTCAGCGCTGTTCTTGTCGACCTCCTCGGGCGATTTCGCCTCGTTCGCGTAGTATGCGTCGCGGTAGAGAAACAGCACGATGTCCGCGTCCTGCTCGATGGAGCCGGAATCGCGCAGGTCGGAGAGCACCGGACGGTGCTCCTGCCGCTTCTCGCCGGCACGCGCGAGCTGTGCGAGCGTGACGACCGGGATATTCAGCTCCTTAGCCATGATTTTGAGGCTGCGCGTGATCTCCGAAATCTCCTGCACGCGGTTGTCGATGCGCTTCGCGCTGTTCATAAGCTGGAGATAGTCGATGAAAACGGCGTCGACGTCCTTTAGTCGGCGGATCTTCGCCTTCATCTCCGGCACCGTGATACCGGGGGAATCGTCGAGATAAAGCTCCGCCTTCGAGAGGATGTCCCCCGCCTCGACGAGGCGCGTCCAGTCGCTTTCGGTGAGCTCGCCGGTGCGCAGCTTCGTGCCGCCGACCATCGCCTCCGCGGAGAGCACGCGGGCCGCGAGCTGCTCCTTCGACATCTCGAGCGAGAAAAAGGCGACGCGCTTGTTGCAGGTGATCGAGACATGCCGCGCGATGTTGAGCGCAAAGCTCGTCTTGCCCATGCCGGGGCGCGCGCCCATGATGATGAGGTCAGAGCGGTTGAGGCCGGTGATCGTGTTATCGAGCTCGCGGATGCCCGTCGGGATGCCGCGGTACAGGTCCTTGTCCGGCGAATTCAGCCGGTCGAGCCGCTCGAAGGTCTCGAAAAGCACCTCGTTGAGCCGCTGCAGGCCCTTGATGCTCTTGCCGCGCCGGATGTCGAAGATGCGCTGCTCCGCCGAATCGAGCAGCAGCGCTGTTTCGCCCGCGCCCTCGGTCGCGTCGTCCAAAATGCCGCGCGCCGCCTGAATCAGCATGCGCACGTCGAACTTGTCGCGCACGATCATGCAGTATTCCTCGACATTCGAGATGCTCGGCACGAGCTGGGCGAGCTGCATCAGGTACACCTTGCCGGAGCCTTCGTCAAATGTATCTTCCTCACGGAGCCGCTCGAGCAGCGTGACGAGGTCTACCGGCTTGCCCGCCGTGAACATTTCGAGCATCACACCGTAGATCAGGCGGTTGTTGACCTGATAGAAATACTCGGCGCGCGGCAAAAGCTCCGCCACGGTCGAAAGACAGGACGGCTCCAGCAAAACAGCGCCGAGAACGGATTGCTCCGCCTCCGCGCTGAACGGCAGCACCATGCCCGGCACCGCCGCTGTATTCAGTTCAAAAGCTCCGTCCGCCATGCGTACAGCCCCCTTTTCGAAATGTGCGGCACCGCCGCAGAGCCGGGCTTAAACCTCGGTCACGGCGACGGAGAGCTTTGCGGTGATGCCCGCGTAGAGCTTGATCTCCGCCGGATAGACGCCGAACGCCTTGATGTCGCCGCTCAAATTGATCTTGCGCTTGTCAATCTCGAGGCCGAACTGCTTCTTGATCTCCTGCGCGACCTCCTTCGCCGTGACGGCGCCGAACAGCTTGCCGTTGAGCCCGGCCTTCGCCGTGATCTTGACGGACTTGCCCTCGAGCGCCTCGGCCGCGCGCTTCGCCTCATCCGTCTCGGTCTTGATCTTATAGGCTTTCGAGGCCTCGGCGTTTTTCAGCTCGTTCATCGCCTGCGCGTTCGCCTCCTTCGCGAGCTTTCGCGGCAGGAGGAAATTGCGCGCGTAGCCGTCTGAAGCATTGATGAGCTCGCCCTTTTTGCCGACGCCCTTGACGTCTGCCAGAAGTACAACTTTCATGGTGATAACCCCTTTTCCTGTTTTAATATGGCTTTATGCGAAATCAGCCGTCAGTTTTCAAATTTTGAGGCCTGCGCCAGCTTGCTGTCCAGCACGCGGACCAGCGCCTTGCGCACGTCGTTCGTCGTGCTGTTTTTCACCTGCGCGCCCGCCATCGTCAAGTGGCCGCCGCCGCCGAATTCCTCGAGCAGCACCTGCACGTTCACGTCGCCGAGGCTGCGGGCCGAAATATTCGTCTCATTGCCCGCGCGGAAAATCACGAACGACGCGCGGACGTTCTGGATCGAGAGCAGCTCGTCGGCTGCCTGCGCCGCCGCGATGCGGATATTCGGAAACTCCCAGTTCGAGCAGGCGATCGCGCAGCCCTTGTAGACCTCCGCGCCCGCGACAAGCTGCGAGCGCTCCTTGTAGGTGTCGAGCGAATTCGAGAACATCTTCTTGACCTCCACCGTATCGGCGCCGCGCCGCTTCAGGTAGGCCGAGGCCTCGAAGGTGCGCACGCCGGTTTTGAGGACAAAGTTCTTCGTATCGAGCATGATGCCGGCGAGCAGCGCCGTGGCCTCGCGCTTGTTGAGCGCGGCGCCGTTGATGTACTGCACAAGCTCGGCCACCATCTCGGAGGCGGAGCTCGCATACGGCTCGTGGTAAAAGATGATCGCGTTTTGAATGTGCGCCACGACCATGCGGTGGTGGTCGATCACGACGACGCGCGGGATCGCCTTTAAGACCTCCGGGCTTTCGACAAACGTCATCGAATGCGTATCCACCACGATCAGAAGCGACCGCTGCGTGCAGAGGTCCTGCGCCTCCTGCGGCGTGATGAACATATCCTCGTACTCCGCCTGATGGTCGAACGTGTTGATCAGGCTCGTCGCGAGGGAGCGGCCGCGGTCGATAACAATACTGGCGCGGCACTCGAGCCCCTTCGTAACCGCCGCCCACATGCCGACCGCCGAACCGACGCTGTCGAGGTCGGAATTCGTGTGGCCCATGATGAACACGCGGTCGCTCGACTTGATGTGGTCGGAAAGCGTGGCCGCGATGACGCGCGTGCGCACCTTGTCGCGCTTTTCCACGCCCTTCGAGAGGCCGCCGAAGAACTCGTATGTACCGTCCGGCAGGCGGACGGCAACCTGATCGCCGCCGCGGCCGAGCGCCATATCAAGCGCGTGGCGCGCGTGCAGCTCGCTCTTCACGGCCGTTGCGGCGCCGCGGCCGATGCCGATCGAAACCGTGGCGGACATATTGTTTTCGCCTTTAATGGCGCGCACGCTGTCGAGCACGGCGAAGCGCTTGGCCTTCGCCTCCTCCACGTGCTGGTCGTCGGTGATGAGCAGGTAGCGCCCGTTCGTCAGAAGGCGCAGGAAGCCGCCCATCGTGTCGTTCGCCCACGTGCGCAGAACGGCCTCCACCTCGGCGGTGATGCGCGATTCCTCGCTGCCGTCCGCATCGCGCGTGAGCTCCTCGCGGTTGTCGAACGAGATCAGCGCCACAACGGTGCGCCGGTCCCTGAATTCCCTGTGGATCTGCTTATAATAGGTATCGTCGACAAAGTAGACGACGCTGCCGCCGCCCGCGCGCAGGCCGTAGGCCGTGAACTCGCGGTCGCCGAAGGTGACGGCGGTGCCACTCTCCGAAAGGATCTGGCGCAGCGTTTTCGGGTAGATATAGGCGGCGATGTTGTCGCCGCGGCCGTCCGCGTCCTCGGTAAAGAGCTCGCGGAAGCGCGCGTTCGTCCACACGATGTCCCCGAGGTTCCCGAGCACCGCCACCGGCAGCGCAAACTGGTCGAAGTCCCGCTCCTCCTCGGCGGAGAGCACGCGGCGCGCAGCGCGCAGCGCCGTCTGGATATGCACGCGGTAGTGCAGGTCGGTGACAACGACCGCAACCGCGGCAAGCACCGCCGCCGTCAGCTCCGCCGCGAACAGGATCTTGTTCCCGCGGAAGCTCAGGCAGGCCATCACAAGCATGGCGGCCGCCATGGCATAGTACACCGGCGAGGTCGTCCAGATGCGCCGTTTTCTCATAACGCCTTTCTCTCCTTTGTCAGATGAATCAGACTTCCATGATGATCGGCAGGATCATCGGGCTGCGCTTCGTGCGGTTGTAGAGCAGCCGCGAGAGACTGTCGCGCACGCGGATCTTGATCGCGCTCCACTCGCGCACGTTCTCCTCCATGCACTGGCTGATCGTGCGGCCGACGAGCCTGCGCGCCTCCTCCATCAGCCCCTCGGACTCGCGCACGTAAACGAAGCCGCGCGAGACGATGTCCGGCCCGGAGACGACCTCGCCCGAGGCCGAATCGATCGTGCAGACCGCGATAATCAGGCCGTCCTCCGCGAGGTGCTTTCTGTCGCGCAGCACGATGCTGCCCACATCGCCGACGCCGAGGCCGTCGACCATGACGGCGCCCGCCGGAACGTCCGGCAGACGGCGGATAAACGCCTCGTTGACCTCGACGGCGTTGCCGATATCGCCGATGAAGATGTTTTCCGGCGGCACGCCCATGCTCATCGCAACGCCCGCGTGCTTGCGCAGGTGCTTCTGCTCGCCGTGCACCGGGATGAAATACTTCGGCTTCGTCAGCGCCTGAATGATCTTGAGCTCCTCCTGACAGGCGTGGCCCGAAACGTGCACCTCGTACATCGATTCGTACACGACGTCGCAGCCGCGCTTCAAAAGCTCGTCAACAACCGTGCCGACGGTCTTTTCGTTGCCCGGGATCGGGCGCGCGGAGATGATAATCATGTCGTCCTCGCCGACGGCCACCTGACGGTGATCGTCGAACGCCATGCGCGTCAGCGCGGACATCGGCTCGCCCTGACTGCCCGTCGTGATCAGGACGATCTGGTCCTTCGGGTAGCGGGAAATCATGTTGAGGTCGATCAAGAGGCCGTCCGGCACGTCCAGATAGCCGAGGCCGCTCGCGATCGTCATCACATTGACCATGCTGCGGCCGGAAAGCGCGACCTTGCGGCCGTACTGCGCCGCGCAGTTGATGATCTGCTGCACGCGGCTGATATTCGACGCGAACGTCGCGATAATCAGACGCTTGTGGTTCGCATCGGCACGCGCGAACATCGACTCAAAGGTCGCATTGACCTTCTGCTCCGTCTGTGTGTAGCCGGGGCGCTCGGCGTTCGTCGAGTCGGCCATCAGCATGAGGACGCCCTCCTCGCCGAGCTTCGCAAACCGCGCGAGATCGATCATGCCGCCCTGCGTCGGGGTAAAATCGATCTTGAAGTCGCCGGTATGGACGATGACGCCTGCCGGCGTGTGGAGCGCGAGGCCCACCGCGTCGGAAATCGAGTGGTTCACGTGGATCAGCTCCACGTCGAAGCAGCCGAGATGAATGTGCGAGCCCGCCGGCGTCACATGCAGCCGGACATGGCCGAGATTGTGCTCCTTGAGCTTGTTCTCGATCAGCGCGATCGTCAGCGCCGTGCCGTAGACCGGCACGCGGATCTTTTTGAGGAGGTACGGCAGCGAGCCGATGTGGTCCTCGTGGCCGTGCGTGATCACAACGCCGCGGATGCGGTCCATGTTCTTTTCGACGAAGCTGAAATCCGGGATGACGGCGTCGATGCCGGGCATCTCCTCATCCGGGAATGCGAGGCCGCAGTCGACGATGACCATATCCTCGCCGCACTCAAAGAGCGTGAAGTTCTTGCCGATCTCGTTGAGACCGCCCAGAGGAATGATCTTCAATTTTTCTGCCATATGTGTTGTATATTCTCCTTTACAAGATAAGTAGCGCACAGACAGACTGCCCGTCGGCGGACGCAGCTGCTCCGCAAAAGGACACGGCAAAATAGAGGCGGCTCCCGACATTTCTCTGCGGCGCTGTATCGCCGGAGAAGTCCGGCGGCCCGCCCGACTGTCCTGTGCAAAAGTGGTGAGGGGAATCCCCTCGTTTATTTGATCACGAAGGCCCGCCGCCTCCGCAAAAAATACAAAAAAGACAATCGCTTTTCAACGATTTACACAAAGTATATCACATTTCTCCGCATTTGTACAGCCTTTCTTTCCCCCTTTTTTCGCCGCCCCTCGCAAAGCCCGCATTTCCCCGATCCCTCCGCCGAAAAAATACCCCGGAAAAGACTTTTTTCAAACCGATAAGAAAGACGTTGTAGCAGAGGAAAAACTATGCTATAATAATATAATTCAAAATGGCGGAACAGCGCACTCCGCCAAAACAGGGAGGGATGCGCCTTGAATAAACGGATCGCCCGACTTCTCCGGACGAATATCACGATCTTCTCGCTGTGCCTGGTGCTGTTTGCCCTGGCAGCGATCCCCTTTGACGTGCGCCTCGCCATTGGCGAGGGCGTGGCCGCCGTGGCCTTCTTCCTGCTGGGCCGCCGCCGCAGCAAGGCTACCCAGCAGAGTCTGCGCCAGTATATCCAGCGATTTTACGGCGGCATGGACTCCGCCCGCTCCAGCAATATGCTCTTCACCCCCCTGCCCATGATGGTCTTTGATCTGGCCACGGAGGATATCCTCTGGAGCAGCGAGAGCTTCCTCCAGTTGACGGAGCAGCGGGAGGGCATCTTCGATGCCCATCTGGAGACGGTGTTCCCCAATATCTCCTTCCACTGGCTGCTGGAGGGCAAGACCGAGGCCCCGGAGACCGTGGTGTGGAACCACCGCACCTATCGAGTGTTCGGCGGCGTCAGCCACCCGGAGGGCGGCCGGAGCGCACTGGCCACCACCTACTGGATGGACGTCACCGACACCGAGGAGATGCGCCGGACGCTGGAGCTGACCCGGCCAGTGGTGGCCATCCTCATGGTGGATAACTACGAGGACCTGATGAAGGCCACCCCGGAGGGCAAGCGCTCTGCGGTGCGGGCCATGCTGGAGGAAAAGCTGAGCCAGT
>URQJ01000096.1 GCA_900549945.1 uncultured Oscillospiraceae bacterium | reverse complement strand
GCTTCCGCCTCGCTCCGCTCGAGCCGGCTGTCGAGCGCGTCGAGCTGCTGCTGCACCGCGCCGAGCTCTGCGCACAGCGCTTCGCCCCGCTCGCGTTTTTGATCCATATCGCCGCGCAGCACTTCAAGCTGCGCGTTGTTTTCCTCTTCCTCCGCCTCTAAATCTGCAAGCCGGGCTTTCAGATCGGAGATGGATTCGGCATGAACGGCCGGCGCCGAAAGAATGCCGGCGCAGGCAAATAACAGAGCTGCAAGTGAGAATGCGGCTAAGCTACGCATTGCGCAACGCTTAGACAACAGCGTTCTCTCCTTCCTTGTTCAAATATTTGCCGATCGAGATACTGCCGCCGAGAAGTCCGAACAGCGCACCGATAACGACGTACGCCGCGATGATATAGAAGAAATAGGGGTCGATGTCCACCGCAGTGAGGAACGGCGCAACATTGTACAGCGCCATAACCGCCTGATCGTACACCAAAAGCAGAATCGCCACCGAAATGCCGCCGGAGATCAGGCCGATGACCATGCCCTCCACGATAAACGGAATGCGGACAAAGCCGTTTGTGGCGCCGACGGATTTCATGATGTTGATTTCCGCGCGGCGGGAGAACATCGTAACCTTAACCGTGTTCGAAATGATGAACAGGGAAACGACGCCGAGCACGGCGATCAGCACGATGCTCGCGATGCGCACGACCATATCGATGCTCGAGAGCTTCGAGGCAATATCGGCGTAATCCGTGTAGTGATCCACGCCCTCGATCGACTGAATCTGTTCCATAGTTTCATCATAAATGGTCAAATCATACATCGAAATCGTGTAAGCGTCGGGCAAAAAGTTGTCGTCGCCCTCGAGGCCCTCCAAAATCGTGCCGTCGTCGCCGAGGCGCTCCATCATATCGGCCAGCGCATCGTCCTTCGGAATGAAGGTGCAGTCGCTCACATTTTCAATGCCGCGGATCTGGTCGCCGATCTCGATTGCGGTCAGCGCCGGCAGGCCCTCGGTCAGATAGATCGTGATGCTGTTGTTGCCCTCAACGGACGCCATCATGGAGGTCAGGTTCACGGAAACCAGCGCGGCGCAGCCCGTCAGCAGCAGGCAGGAGATCAGCACGCCGATCGAGGCGATGCTCATCGTCCGGTTTTTCCATAGGTTTTTGATGCCTTCCTTAAAGAGGTATCCGATATTGTGAAATTTCATAGATCCTTATCCCGTCCTTTCCAGCGTATCAGGCTTCCTCGCCGGCGTCCTGTGCGTCTGCGTCGTCCGCGAGCACGGCCTCCGTCGCCGAAAATTCCCTTGTGCTCTCAAACTGCCGCGCCTCGGCGTCTGCTTTCTGGCGCGCTTCCTTCGCGCGGCGGATCGCCTCGCGGTCTACCGTCTCCGTATCCTGCGAGATGGTCGCCGCCTGATGCGGCTCCCGCGCGAGCGCAGCCGTATCGGCCACGATCTCACCGCTGTGGATCTGGATGATTCGCTTGTGGAAGTGCTTGACGAGCGAGTGCTCGTGCGTAACCATCAGCACCGTTGTGCCGCGGCGGTTGATCTCGCTCAAAAGATCGACGATCTCAAAGGAAAGGGCAGGGTCGATGTTTCCGGTCGGCTCGTCCGCGATGATCATCGAGGGGTTATTGACCAGTGCGCGCGCAAGGCCGACGCGCTGGCGCTCGCCGCCGGACATCTCCGTCGGGTAATGCTTCGCCTTGTGCTGCAGGCCGACGAGGCTCAGGATGTACGGCACACGCTTTTTGATCGTTTTCGGCGAAACGCCGACGACGCGCATCGCGAATGCCACGTTGTCGTAGACCGTCATGTGGTCGATCAGGCGGAAATCCTGAAACACGAGGCCCATCTTTCTGCGCACATACGGGATCTTGCCCTTGCGGATGTGGCTGACGTCCTGGCCGTCGATGATGACCTGCCCCTCGTTCGGCCGCTCCTCACAGGTGATGAGCTTCAAAAACGTGCTCTTGCCTGCGCCGCTGGAACCGACGATAAAGACAAACTCGCCTTTCTCCACGTTCAGGTTGATGTTGTGCAGCGCTTCCGTACCGTTATTATAAACTTTAGAAACATTGCGGAATTCAATCACGGGTAATCCTCCTTTGGAGATGGTATGTAGTTCTGCGCGGCGTCCTCAAAACCGCCCTGCGCAAATTTAGACAAAACAAAAACCCTATCGGCTTTTTTCATTATACCAACAAGGCTTCCATTTTTAATTCTCATAAAGAATTATACGTAATTATTTTGTAACTTTTGTAACCTTTTGTAATGCCGGAAAGCATCAGAACTTCGAAGGGTTGCTCGAAAGGTACTTCTTGACCATCAGAGCCACCTTGAACACGATGGCGTCCTCAAACTCGCGCAGGTCGAGGCCCGTGATCTTCTTGATCTTTTCGAGGCGGTAGACAAGCGTGTTTCTGTGGACGAACAGCTTTCTCGAGGTCTCAGAGACGTTGAGGTTGTTCTCGAAGAAGCGCTGGATCGTGAACAGCGTCTCGTGGTCGAGCGATTCGATGGAGCCGCGCTTGAAAACCTCCTTGAGGAACATGTCGCACAGCGTGGTCGGAAGCTGGTAGATCAGGCGGGCGATGCCGAGGTTATTGTAGCTGACGATGGTCTTTTCAGTGTCGAACACCTTGCCGACCTCGAGCGCCACCTGCGCCTCTTTGAACGAGCGCGCAAGATCCTTGATGCTGTCGACAACCGTGCCGATGCCGATGACACAGTGCGTGTAAAACTCGCTCGAAAGCGTGTCAACGATCGAGCCGGCGAGCTTGTCGATGTCGCGCGGGTCGATGTTGTTGCGGATCTCCTTGACGAGCGCGATGTCCGTCTCGTTGATATTGATGACGAAGTCCTTATTCTTGTCCGGGAACAGGTTCTGCACGACGTCGTAGGCCGAGACATCCGTCTTGCTCGTGACCTTGATGAGCATGCAGACGCGGCTGACATCCGCGTTGAAGCGCAGCTCGCGGCTCTTCAGGTAGATGTCGCCCGGCAGGATGTTGTCGAGAATGACGTTTTTAATGAAATTGCTGCGGTCGTACTTCTCGTCGTAATACTGCTTGATGCTGTTCAGCGAAACTGCAAGCAGGCCGACGTACTTTGCAGCCTCGGGATCGTTGCCAGAAACAAACACGGCGTATTCGGGGCGCGGGCGGCTGCCGAAGGACTTGTACGTGTAATTGCCGGAGACAAAAGCAGCCTGCGACGCAATGTCTTCCGCCGTGACGGAATCCGTTACTTCGCCGATCTTGCCCAGCTCGCTGCAGGCAATGATAACAGAGGATTCATCGATCACGCCGATGGTGCGGTCAATAGAGTCACGCATCTGGTGAATAACACCCTGAAACAATCTGTTAGACATGTTTTTTCCTCTTTTCTCCGCCGATTTATAGTCAACCCTGCACGGCAATCGACGGTCTCCGCACAGGTATCCATTCTATCTACTATTATATTACAGAATTCTTTTTGAATTTTCAAGTCTTTTTGAGTAATTTTTTTTGAACTTCGTAATCCTGCACAAACAAGGCCGGTTCTATTTGATCGTATGGGGAATTTTATAGGTGCATATTCCTTTTTTCACGGCTTCGGCGCCGCCTTCCCCTACTGCCTGCGGGCGCGCCGTGTCTGCTGCATCCGCATGCCCCGCAGCCACGGCCGCACGAATGCCGGCGATGCGCGCGGCATTTCTCCCCGCGCCGGCCTTAGCCGCTCCCTGAACCGGCGCTGCATCGGCTGAATTTATACCGGCTGAACCCGCTGTCGGTATCATCCGACCGCGAACCGCTGCTTTCGGCGGCATACAGCGCCAGCACAGGCCGCGGCGCACCACACCGGACTCTCCCCCACCGCACGCTCCACGCCTTGGCAGCCGTGCGGGGCTTTCTTCGCACACACGCAAAAACGGCGCCCCCTTTCGGGGACGCCGCCAAATTTACGCGATATAATACGATCTCTTAGTTGAGGATCGTCTTTTCCGTTTCCTTGTCGAACAGGTGCATCTTGTTCATATCGAAAGCGATCGTGATCTTATCACCGGACTTCGCAACCGACGTCGGCTCAACACGCGCCGTGAGGGCATTGCCTTCGCAGTTGAGGTAGAGGTACGTCTCCGCGCCCATGAGCTCGGTGACCTCGACGTCAGCCGTCGTCTTGGAATCGCCGGACTTCGCGAGGAAATCGGGCTCGTCATGTACATCCTCCGGACGGATACCGAAGACAACTTCCTTGCCAACATAGTTCGCAATTTCAGCGTTCGCCTTCTTCGCCGGAATCTTAACCTTCGTGCCGCCGAACGTGAGGGCATATTCTGCGCCGTCCTTCACGAGCGTAGCGTCGACAAAGTTCATCTGCGGGGAACCCATGAAGCCTGCAACGAACTCGTTGACCGGCAGGTCATACAGGTTCTGCGGGGTATCAACCTGCTGGATGAAGCCGTCCTTCATGACGACAATTCTGTCGCCCATGGTCATAGCTTCCGTCTGGTCGTGGGTAACGTAGATAAACGTGGTGCCAAGTCTCTTATGGAGCTTCGCGATCTCGGTTCTCATCTGCGCACGGAGCTTCGCATCCAAGTTGGAAAGCGGCTCGTCGAGCAGGAAGACCTTCGGGTCACGGACGATGGCACGGCCCAGCGCAACACGCTGTCTCTGGCCGCCGGAAAGCGCCTTCGGCTTTCTGTCGAGCAGATGGGAAATATCGAGAATACGGGCAGCCTCTTCAACGCGGCGCTTGATCTCATCCTTCGGCGTCTTTCTGAGCTTCAGGCCGAACGCCATGTTATCATAAACGGTCATATGCGGGTACAGAGCATAGTTCTGGAACACCATCGCGATATCTCTGTCCTTCGGCGCCACATCGTTTGCGAGCTGGTCGCCGATATAAAGCTCGCCCTTGCTGATCTCTTCAAGGCCGGCGATCATTCTCAGTGTCGTGGACTTACCGCAGCCGGAAGGTCCGACGAGAATGATAAACTCCTTGTCTTCAATGTCCAAGCAGAAATCCGTGACGGCCGTAACGCCGCCGGCGTAAATCTTATAGACATTTTTCAGTGTTACACTTGCCATAAGTTTTTCCTCCTGATAATGGTGATTTGGAGCCGCCGCTTGACAACCAGCTTGACGACCACATCTCGATTTCGATGCACTCATTATAACAGAATTCTCATTAGATGAACAGGCCTTTATTGCCCGAAAATTCGGATTTTTGTTTAGTCAAAATAAACAAAAGCCAAACTCCCGCTACGCTTTTCGTCTAATTTGCTCCGCATCTTTCACAAAGACCAGCATAGCCTCATTTTCCGGCAAAATACGCGCCTCGCCGGGCCCGAGCGCCGCATCCAGCCGCAGCGCGCCGATCGAAAGCCGCCTGAGCGCCGTGACGTTTTTTCCGCACGCCCTGAACATGCGCTTCACCTGATGGAACTTGCCCTCGCGGATCTCGACCCACACGGTATGCGGGTCTGTTTCCGAGATCTCAAGCAGTGCGGGCGCAAAGCAGTCCGGCCCGCTCTCAATGCCGGCCGCGAAGCGGGCCTTGTCCGCCGCCTCGGCGGGCAGGTCGAGCACGGCCTCGTAGCGTTTGATCACATGGCTCTTCGGCGCGAGCATGCGGTGCGCATAGCCGCCGTCGTCCGTGATGATCAAAAGGCCGGTCGTATCCTTGTCGAGCCGCCCGGCCGGAAACAGCCCCCGCCGCCTGAGCGCAGGCGGCAGGAGATCGAGCACCGTTTCGGCGCGGCTGTCGCGCGTTGCGGTCAGAACGCCCGCGGGCTTGTGCAGCATGATGTAGGTGTGCGCGTTGTACCGCACGGGCGTGCCGTTCACGCAGATGCGGTCGCTGTCTGCGTCGATCTGCTGGTCCGCCTTTTTGGCGGCTTGTCCGTTCACGGTGACGGCGCCGCTGCGAACGAGCGCGCCGACCGCCTTGCGGCTTCCTATATTTTCATTGGCCAGAAATTTATCAAGTCTCATGGATTCAACATCGCTTTCTAAATAGATATAGCGCGCTTTCTTTTATCTAGGGGCGCCGCTTTTACGCGGCGCCTTCGGCCTGCGGCGCGATGAACGGCTCGCTGTCTGCGGCAAAGCCGTGCATGAAGCCGTCCGCCGCCTCTGTGGACACGTCTCCGCCGATGATACAGTCCTCAAACACGAGGAGCGTCGCGAAAACCGTGTCGGGGCAGTCGGGGTAATTCGTCACGATGTACCGGTACTGCATGCACTTCTCACCCGCATACGGCTTCATGTCGAAGCCCTGCGCGTTCTGCATGGCGTTGTACGCCGTGTACACGTCGTTGAATTCGGCGGGAATCACAACCTCGCGGAAATCGGCGGGCTCCTCCTCCACCGTCCAGCCGAATGTCGAAAGGAACGCGACGCGCTCCTCGTTCGTCATGCCGGGGTAGGTGACGCGCTCGGGCTCGCGCGGAATCAGGAAAAACGCCCCCACCGCGATCGCAACCAGAAGCACCACCGCAAGAATGCGCTTTTTATTGGCGCCGACAGACAATACCATACGAAAAACCATCTTCCTTTCTGCAAGGCCGCGGAGCGCTGGGGTTCCGCCGCAGCGGAGGCCGGCCCTTATTTGTGGCCGGGAAACGGCCTGCCGGGCAGGCTGGCGCGCCTTTGCCGCAGGCCGGAGCCCGCTCGGCGGCTCTCTTCCCGTTTGCTCATACGTATGCAGCCGGAAAACGGTTTATTCCGCAGCGGCCAGAAAGAAGCCGCCGCGCATTTCAAAGTGCAGCCTGTACCCGGGGCAAAACGGCTTTTCCCCCTCAAAGCGGATCGCATACTGCTGAAAGGATTCCGAAAGCCCCACGCCGCGCTTTTTCGAAATGCTCTCCTTCAGCGTCCAGTATTGCAGGAACCGCGCCGCCGGGTCGTCCGCCGCGCGGATGTCGGCGAGCTCCTCGG
>URQJ01000095.1 GCA_900549945.1 uncultured Oscillospiraceae bacterium | reverse complement strand
CGCGGCGCGGACTGGTTCGACAAGCTCTGCGCGCGCCACGGCATCGCCCACGCGCCCGGCACTGTCGACATCGGCGTGCGCGTCGAGGTGCGCAACGAGGTGATGGAAACCGTCAACAACGTGCTCTACGAATCGAAGCTGATCGGCTACCCGAAGCCGTTCAAGAACAAGGTGCGCACCTTCTGCCAGAACCCCGGCGGCTTTGTCAGCCAGGAAAACTACGACAACGACCTCGCGGTCGTCAACGGCCACTCCTATAAGGACGTGAAATCGCAGAACACGAACCTCGCGATCCTCTGCTCGCACCACTTCACCGAGCCTTTCAACCAGCCGATCGAATACGCGCAGAAGGTCGGCGAGCTGACGAACATGCTCGGCGCGGGGCACATCCTCGTCCAGCGCTACGGCGATATTCTCGACGGCAAGCGCACGTGGCAGGAGGAGCTCTCCCGCTCTAACCTAAAGCCCACGCTGCTCGACGCCGTCGCGGGCGACATCACCTCGGCGATGCCGTACCGCGCGATGGTGAATATCCTGCATTTCATGCAGGCGGTCGATCACGTTGTGCCGGGCTTCGCGGCCGTGGAGACGCTGCTCTATTCGCCGGAGCTGAAATTCTACAGCAACCGCGTCAAGATGGACGCAGACCTCAGCACGAGCGTGCGGAACCTGCACTGCCTCGGCGATTCGAGCGGCTGGACGCGCGGCCTGATGATGGCCTCCGGCATGGGCGTGCTGATGGGCCGCCGGCTCGCGGCGGAAAATTAAATTCGCCGCCCGTTTCCGCCCCGCGCGCCTTGCAACCGCCCGGCTTTTATGCTATACTGAACCGAGCAGTTATACAAATTAAAGGAAAGATGGTTTTATAGATGAAGCTGGGTATCGTCGGCCTTCCGAATGTCGGAAAAAGCACACTGTTCAATGCAATCACCAACGCGGGCGCGCAGTCCGCAAACTATCCGTTCTGCACGATCGAGCCGAACGTCGGCGTCGTCGCGGTGCCGGACAAGCGCCTCGACAAGCTCGCCGAAATGTATGAGCCGGAAAAATTCACGCCCGCGACGATCGAGTTCGTCGATATCGCCGGCCTCGTGAAGGGCGCCTCGAAAGGCGAGGGCCTCGGCAACAAGTTCCTCTCGAACATCCGCGAGGTCGACGCCGTCGTGCACGTCGTACGCTGCTTTGAGAACGACGACATCATCCACGTCGAAGGCTCGATCGACCCGGCGCGCGACATCGAGACGATCGACCTCGAGCTGATCCTCGCCGACATCGAGGTGCTCGACCGCCGCATCGACAAGGCGAAGAAGATGGTCAAGGCCGACAAGAAGTACCAGCTCGAGGTCGATTTCTTCGAGCGCGTGCACGCGGCGCTCGACGCCGGGCAGCCGGCCCGCAGCGTGGAATGCACCGAGGAGGAAAAGGAGCTCCTCTCCACCGTCAGCCTGCTGACGAACAAGCCGATCATCTTTGCGGCCAACATGAGCGAATCCGATTTTGCGGACGGCATCGAGAACAACCCGGGCTATTTGGCGGTGAAGAAGATCGCCGACGCGCAGCACGCGGCCGTGCTGCCGATCTGCGCTGAGATCGAGGCGGAGATCTCCGGCATGGACCCCGAGGAAAAAGCGCTGTTCCTCGGCGACATGGGCCTCACGGAATCGGGCCTCGACCGCCTCATCAACGCCTGCTACGCTCTGCTCGGCCTGATCTCCTACCTCACGGCCGGCAAGCCCGAGGTGCGCGCATGGACGATCACGAAGGGTACGAAAGCGCCGCAGGCCGCCGGCAAAATCCACAGCGACTTTGAGCGCGGCTTCATCCGCGCGGAGGTCATCGCGTTCGACGACCTGATGGCCTGCGGCACGATGGCCGCCGCCAAGGAAAAGGGCCTCGTGCGCAGCGAGGGCAAGGAGTACGTGATGCAGGACGGCGACATCGTCCTCTTCCGCTTCAACGTCTGATTTCGGCCGCCGCGCGGCGGTCCGTCTGTTCTCCCCACATAAAGCAAGGAGCGGGTACATGGTGTGCCCGCTCCTTTTTGCCGTTTTACCGCCGCGGCGTCAGTTGCTCCCGCCGGTCGGCATATACGGGCGGATGCGCCCGCAGAACTCGGCGAAATTCTGCGTCTGCAAAATCACGCGCCCCGGGCCGATGAGCCGCGTCAAAAACAGCCCTTCGCCGCCGAGAAAGATATTCATGCCGCCGCGCACGGTCTCGACCTCGTAGCCCACCGTGCCCTCAAACGCGACGACGTTGCCGGTATCGACGCGCAGCGCCTCACCGGGCGCGAGCATCTTTTCGACGCTGCTGCCGTCCACCTCGAGAAAGGCCGCGCCCGCACCGCTGAGCTTCTGGAGGATAAAGCCCTCGCCGCCGAAAAAGCCGGAGGAAAAGCGCTTCGTGAACACCGTATCGAGCGCGACGCCGCTCTGCGCGCAGAGGAACGCGCCCTTCTGGCAGATCATCCCCTGCCACTGCGCGACGTCCACAGGCATGATCTCGCCGGGCACCGTCGCGGAAAACGCGATTTCTGCGCCAGCTGCCTGCGCCGTGTATGCCGTCATAAACATCGATTCGCCCGCGAACAGCCGCCCGAGTCCCTTCATAATGCCGCCGCGCGCGTTCGTCTCCATCGCGATTGCATCGCTCATCCATGCCATGCCGCCCGACTGCGTGTAGACCGATTCGCCGTATTCGAGGCGCATTTCGACCGCAGGCATCACGTTGCCGATCAATCTGTACTGCACATAAACCATCCCTTTCCATTTTGCGGCCTCTGCCGCCTGCCCCTATCGTAGCAGAAGCGCACCGCCCTGTCAAGGAAAACCGCGGCTTTCAAAAATCCCCGGCATGCAAAAGCCGTGCCCGGCCTCCAAACGGAGACCGGGCACGGCGCTTACCCTCAAGCGGTAAATTCACATGGTGACAAAAATGAACTTTACAACGAAGAGCGCCGCAATCACAGTGATCGGAACGTCCTTCTTCTGATATTTGCCCGTGAAGAGCGTGATCAGCACATAAGCGATTGCGCCGATGCCAATACCGTTCGAAATCGAGTACGTCATGGGCATCATGACGAGCGCAAGGAACGCCGGAACCGCGCTGCGCAGATCGCTCATATCGACCTTCGCAAAGCCCTTGAGCATCAGAACGCCGACGTAAATGAGCGCCGGAGCCGTAGCGCACGCCGGGACAAGCGAGGCGAGCGGGCTGAGGAACAGGCAGACTGCAAAGCAGATTGCAACAACAAGGCTCGTGAGACCGGTTCTGCCGCCCGCGCCGACACCAGCAGCGGACTCGACAAACGTGGTGCAGGTGGAGGTACCGCAGACAGCGCCCGCGACGGTTGCGATGGAATCGCTCGTCATGCACTCGTTGACGTTGATCGGGTCGCCGTCCTTATCGAGCATATCCGCCTGCGAGGCGGTACCGTACAGCGTGCCGATCGTATCGAACATATCGACAAGGCAGAACGTGATGATCAGCATAATCGCAGAGAACACGCCGCCGATCTCCTCTCCGGTAAAGGCCCTGCTCCAAGCATCCCCCTGAAAAACACCGGTGATGCCGACGGTGCTGAAATCCTTGAAAGTCTCGCCGACCTGACTCATATCAAAGGCCGGCACCGTGCCGGAAAGCACATAATACAGGATGCTGACAACCACGATGCTGATGAGCACGGAACCCTTAACCTTGAATTTCTCGAGGATCGCGATAAAGAGCAGGCCGAGCAGCGCAAGGATCGCCGGCATGAAAGCCTTGACGACCGTGCCGTCCGCCGCCGTCACATCGCTGAAATAAGCGCCGTTCTGAATCGCGCCGTGGATGTTGACGAACTGCACGAGCGTGTACTGATTCGTCTGGATGATGCCGACATTCTGGAAGCCGATGAAAGCGATAAAGAGGCCGATGCCCGCCGGAATCGCCTTTTTAAGGCAATCCGGAAGCGCTTTCGCCACCTTTGTGCGCAGACCGGTCAGCGAGAAGATCATGAAGATGATGCCGGAAACCAGAATGATGACGAGGCCCGCATGGTAGCCCTTGATCACATCGCCGCCGGTGATGATCTCCGGCAGAATGAACGACACGAAGAAGAACGAATTGAGGCCCATGCCGCAGGCCTGCGCAAACGGCATCTTCGCGTAGAACGCCATCAGCAGCGTGCCGATCACAGCCGCCAGAATAGACGCTACATAGACCGCGTTCCAGATCTGCTGAAAGGCCGGGTCCGCATCCGGTCCGTTATTGAAGCTGACGATCTGGTTCGGGTTCGTGACCACGATGTAAGCCATCGCAAAGAATGTGGTCAGACCGGCGATGATCTCGGTCCGGACATTCGAGCCACGCTCAGAAATTTTGAAAAATTTGTCCAAGGATGTCACTCTCCTTAAAAAATTGAATTCCTGTTTGCCTATCGGATACTCCAGTGAAACAGGAATGAACATTTATAGTATAACGGCTTGTTCACAGGAAATCAAGAGAAAAATAAAAGAAAAGTCACATTTTATTCACAAGATGTTCAAAAGCGTCGAAAAAGGGATGCCGCCCGGCCAAGGGCTGCGAAGCAAAAGCAGCCGGCGCGCCTGCCGCCCGGGCTGCGCACCGGCTGTAAGCCGTAAAAATCAGACCAGCTTCAGATACCGCACGCCGTAGGGCGGCAGCTCCACGCGGCCGTTCACCGCGACGGTCTTGCCCGTGAGCAGATCCTGCGCCGTAAAACTGCCGCGCGCATCGATGCTGCACGGCGCGTTTTCGGCGTTGACTGCGACGAGCACCGTCTCCTCGGGGCACGCCCGCTCAAAAAGCAGGTTCTTGTTCTGGATCGTCACGTTGCGGTAATCACCGAAATTCAGCGCGCGGCTTTCGCGCTTGACCGCCGCGAGCTTTGCGATCCACTCTGTCAGCGCGTTTTCCGCGGGCCGCTCGAAGCACGGGCGCAGGTCGCCGTCGCCCCGGCACTTCTCGCCCTCGGCGCCCCACTCGCTGCCGTAGTAAAGGCACGGGATGCCCGGCATCGCGAACAGCACGCCGTAGAGCGGCTCAAGCTGGTTTTTATCCGTCAAAATACTCGCGACGCGCGTGACGTCGTGGTTGTCGGCAAAATTCACAAGGTGCTTGCCGCGGTACAGCGTCCACGGCTCGGGGCCGAACTGCCGGCCGAGCGAGTGCGCGATCTCGAAGAGATTCATCGAGTTGAACGCGGAGTAAAGCCCCTTGTAACACTCGTAGTTCGTGACGCTGTGCAGCACGCCCTCTGCCGTGATGCGGTTGTAATCGCCGTGGATCATCTCGCCGATCAGCACGAAGTCCTGCTTTTTCGCGTCACAGAAGGCGCGCAGGCGGCGCATAAAGCCCTCGTCGAGCATATACGCCACGTCGAGGCGCAGGCCGTCCACGCCGAACTCGCGGATCCAGCTCTCGACGCAGCCGAGCAGGTAGTCGGCGACGGCGGGGTTTTGCAGGTTGAGCTTCACGAGCTCGTAGTGCCCCTCCCAGCCTTCGTACCAGAAACCGTCGTTGTAGGCGGAGTTGCCGCCGAAATCGATGCGGAACCAGTCCTTATACGGCGAATCCCAGCGCTTCTCCTGCACGTCGCGGAACGCGAAGAAACCGCGCCCCACGTGGTTGAACACGCCGTCGAGCACAACGCGGATGCCGTTCTCGTGCAGCGCGCGGCACACCGCCGCAAAATCCGCGTTCGTGCCGAGGCGGCAGTCGATTTTTGTATATTCCCGCGTGTCGTAGCCGTGGTTGTCGGACTCGAACACCGGCGAAAAATATACCGCGCCGACATGCAGTTTTTTCAGATGCGGGATCCAGTCGATCACCTTTGCGATGCGGTTGACGCACACGCCGTCGTTCGGCATCGGCGCACCGCAGAAGCCAAGCGGGTAAATCTGATAAAATACGGTTTCATAAGCCCACATGTTGTTTGCTTCCTCCCCAAATATGTTGATTTTCCAGTTTATATCGCTAAGGACCAGACACGTTGATCCGGATTAAATCTGCCGGCACAGTGTATCCAGTATGATGCGCGGAAACACGGTACTGCGCGTAAAACGGCGGTATTCCTGTTCTGCTTCGGTCCGCCCGCCCATCAGAGATTTATGCGTAATCGTGTTGTCAGAGACACTAAAGATGGCCGCAAGAGAAATTCCCGCCAGCTTTGCGGCGCGGAATGCCACGGCTGTTTCCATCTCGATCACATTGCAGCCCATTGCGATAATTTCCTCGATATGCGCAAATTGGGCAAAAATCGTATCGATGCTGAAATTTCGTCCTATATGATAGTTTACCCGGTTTTCTTCACAGATGCGGGCCGTATTGTTCAGAACCGTTTGAAGCAAACGAGCATCGGGATAGGCTTTTTCTCCAAACACATCGCCTGCATGCAATGCGTCGGCCGCGATATAGCGGCTCGCGCCATCTCCGCAGATGCTGTATTCGGGGATGACAACGTCACCGATTCCAATATCGGCGTCGAGCGCCCCAACGGAGCCGATGAACAGCACGCGTTTGCAAGGTGTTACCCCCAAGGACAGCAGTGTATCCATCAGTACCGGTGCTCCGATCCCCGTTTTGATATACGTCATATGCAGGCCGCATTCTTTATTAAAGATGTCCCACACTTTGACGCTCGGCGATGCAGACGGACTGAGGTATTTGACCTCCCCGAGCTGCGGAAACATCGCGGGCTCCCACCACGGTGCAATCAGCACATTTTCCTGTATGTGATCGGACGGAACGCCCAATTGATTCATGCAAAGATCTTGATCCTGTACGCCATATCTGCGGATTCCCGCAAGCAAATCCTCATACTTCATGAGTACCTCCGGAACAGTGCGTTTCAGACCTTGCCGCTCAGCGCAATCGCCTTTTTGTTGAGCGCGCGGAAGCGTTCGGGGATCTTTTCATCGATCACGCGGCAGAGCTCCTCGGCCGTGAAGCCGAGCACGCCGCCTTTCGCCGCCGCGCCGAGCAGCGCGAGGTTCAGCACTTTCGGCGAGCCGCACGCCGCGCAGACCGCGTCGCCGTCCACGACCGTCAGGTTTTCGATGTTCTCACGCAGGTATGCGAGCATCGCGTCGCCGCTGTAGCTGCCCGAGAGCGAATCCGTCACCGGCTTGAT
>URQJ01000094.1 GCA_900549945.1 uncultured Oscillospiraceae bacterium | reverse complement strand
CGACCACCGAGATCTACACTCTTTCCCTACACGACGCTCTTCCGATCTGAAATACGAGCGGCACACCGCGGACGCTCCACGCCTGCAAGAGCCGTTTTTCCGCATACAGCGCGCTCTGCGCCGCCTGCAAAGTGCAGCCCTCCACGCGGTTCCACAGCGCGGTTTCCCACGCGCCGGGCGGCGAATTCTGAAAGCCGCAGACCGAGGCCGCCGCCTCTTCCGCGCCGGCCGGCAGCTTTCGGTCGAGATGGTGCGCCTGCACGCGGAACGCACGGATGCTTTCCGGCGCGATCTCCGCGGCCGCTGTTTCACGCATACCTACCCCTCCCCGTCCCATTCAGAACAGTGTGGTCTGGCTGCTGTCCGGCAGACCCTGCAAAGCGCCGGCGTTTTTCAGCGTTTCGATGACCGCGCTCGAAACCTTGGCTTGGCTTTGCAGCTCGTCGACCGAGATGAAATCCCCACCGTCCCTGCACGCCTCCCAGAGGCTGTGCGCCGCGGCCTCGCCGACGCCGGAGAGCGAGGAAAACGGCAGGCGGATCTTCCCCTCCTCGACGAGGAACTTCTTCGCGTCCGATTTCTTGAGGTCCACCGGCAGCAGCTCGATGCCGCGCGCCAGCATTTCGTTGATGATCTGGAACGTGGAGTACGCCGCCTCCTCCTTTGCGGAGGCCTGCTTCTCCTTGATCTTCTGGTCGATCTCCTTCATGCGCCGCTGCACGGCCGCCCTGCCCTGCACGGCCGTCGCGCCGTCGAAATCCTCGCTGCGCACCGTGAAGTACGCCGCGTAGTATTCGACCGGGCGGTGCACCTTGTACCAGCCGAGGCGGAGCGTCGCGATCATGTAGGCCGCGGCGTGCGCCTTCGGGAACATATACTTGATTTTGTAGCACGATTCGATGTACCAGTCCGGCACGTCGTGCTCCTTCATCGCGGCGATGTGCTCCTGTGTGAAGAGCTTTTTCGCATTGCCCTTTCGCGTGATCTCCATGATCTTGAACGCCATCTTCGGCTCGAGGCCCTTCAAGAGCAGGTAGGTCATAATGCTGTCTCGCGTTCCGATGACCGTGGAAATCGTGCAGGTGCCGTTCTTGATCAAATCCTGCGCGTTGCCGAGCCAGACGTCCGTGCCGTGCGACAGGCCGGAGATCTGAAGGAGGTCCGAAAAGGTTTTCGGCTGCGAATCGATGAGCATCTGCCGCACGAACGGCGTGCCGCATTCGGGCAGCGAGAACGTGCCGGTCAGCGAGTCGATGTCCTCGGGCTTCACGCCGAGCGCCTCGGTAGAGGTGAACAGCGACATGACCGCGGGGTCGCTCATCGAGACCTGCATGACCGGGATGCCGGTGTAGTTCTCGAGATAGCGGTAGATCGTCGGCACGTCGTGCCCGAGCTCGTCGAGCTTGCAGATCGTGTCGTGAATCGAGTGGAAGTCGAAGTGGGTCGTGATGTTGTCGGAATTCTGGTCGTTGGCCGGGTGCTGCACCGGGCAGAAGTCGTAGACCTCCTTGCCCTTCGGGACGACGACCATGCCGCCCGGGTGCTGGCCCGTCGTGCGCTTGATGCCGGTGCAGGCGATCGAAAGGCGCTTTTCCTCCGCCTTGTGCAGCGTGCGCCCGCGCTCCTCGGCGTATTTTTTCACGTAGCCGAACGCGGTCTTGTCCGCGACCGTGGCGATCGTGCCGGCCTTAAAGACGTTCTCGCGGCCGAACAGCGTCTCGGTGTAGCGGTGCGCGCCGCTCTGGTACTCGCCGGAGAAGTTGAGGTCGATATCCGGCGTCTTGTCGCCGTCGAAGCCGAGGAACGTCTCGAACGGGATCGTGTGCCCGTCGCGGTCGAGGTCGCCGCCGCAGCGCGGGCACTTCTTCGCGGGCAGGTCGAAGCCCGAGAGATAGGAGCCGTCCGTGATGAACTCGCTGTACTTGCAGTTCGGGCAGATGTAGTGCGGCTCGAGCGGGTTGACTTCCGAAATGCCGGACATCGTCGCGACGAACGACGAGCCGACGGAGCCGCGGGAGCCGACGAGGTAGCCGTGGGCCTCGCTGTCCGCCACGAGCTTTTGCGCCGTCATGTACAGCACGGAGAAACCGTGCTTGTTGATGGATCCGAGCTCGCGCGCCAAGCGCTTTTCGACGATCTCCGGCAGCGGGTCGCCGTATTTCTCCTTTGCGCGCGCCCATGTGATCGAGTTGAGCTGCTCCTCCGCGCCGTCGATGAACGGGGGAAAAACGCCCTCGGGAATCGGGCGGATCTCCTCGATCATATCGGCGATTTTATTCGGGTTCGTCACGACGACCTCGTACGCCTTTTCCTTGCCGAGATAGTCGAATTCCTTCAGCATCTCGTCCGTCGTGCGCATGTAGAGCGGAGCCTGCTCGTCCGCGTCGGAGAAGCCCTGCCCGGCCATGAGGATCGCGCGGCCGGCGGCGTCCTTCGGGTCCTTGAAGTGCACGTCGCCCGTCGCGACGACCGGTTTTTTCAGCCGCTCGCCGAGCTTCACAATCGTGCGGTTGTATTCCTTGAGCTGCGCGACGTCGCACATGCCGTTGCGCACCATGAACATGTTGTTGCCGAGCGGCTGAATCTCGAGGTAATCGTAGTAGGCGGCGATCTCGAGCAGCTTTTCAAACGGCTCGTTCCGCGTCATCGCGCGGAACAGCTCGCCCGCCTCGCAGGCTGAGCCGAGGAGCAGCCCCTCGCGGTGCTTGTCGAGCACGCTTTTCGGCGTGCGGGGCCGCTTGTAGAAGTAATTGAGGTGCCCGTAGGAGATCAGCTTGTACAGGTTTTTCAGACCGACAAGGTTCTTCACAAGAATGATCTGGTGGTAGGTCGGCAGCTTTTTCGGGTCGCCGCCCGCGAGCGCGGTGTTGATGTCGCGCACGCTCTCCGCGCTGAAATCGTCGCGCAGGCGCTGGACGAGGTTCAAAAAGATCTCGCCGAGCACCGCCGCATCGTCCGAGGCGCGGTGGTGGTTGAAAGGCTTCAGCTTCAGGTATTTCGCGACCGTGTCGAGCTTGCAGTTGCGGATATCCCGGAGCATCGCGCGGCACATCGCGACCGTGTCGATGTAAACGTACGGGAACGCCATCTCGTGCCGGCCGCACGCGGCGCGCAGGAACGAGGTGTCAAAATCCGCGTTGTGCGCAACGAGGATCGCGTTTTCGCCGCAGAACTGGAAGAACGCCCGCACGGCCTCCTCCTCCTTCGGCGCGCCCCGCACCATCTCGTCGGTGATGCCGGTCAGCTCGGTGATCTTCTGCGGGATCGGCTTTTCGGGGTCCACAAACGTGTTGAAGCGCTCGGTGATCTCGCCGCCGTGGATGCGCACCGCGCCGATCTCGGTGATGCGCTCCGCCTTCGGCGAGAGGCCGGTCGTCTCGAGGTCGAAACAGATGAAATCCGCGTCGAGCCGCGCGTCGGTCTCGCCGGTCACGGCGGGCACGAGGTCGTTGACGAAATAGCTCTCCACACCGTAGATCACCTTGAAGTCGCCGCCGCCCTTTTTGATCTTGAGCCACGCGTTCATCGCGTCCGGAAACGCCTGCGCGACGCCGTGGTCGGTGATCGCAATGGCCTTCTGGCCCCACTTGTACGCCTGATTGATGAGATCTCCGGCGGGGGTCATGCCGTCCATCGCGGACATATTCGTGTGCAGGTGCAGCTCCACGCGCTTTTCCTTCGCCGAATCGACCACCTCGACCATCTCGGCGCGGGCCACCGCGTTCGGCCGCATGACGTTCTCGCGGTCGTATTTGTCATACTCCACCGAGCCGGTCACGAGCAGCGCCATGCCCTTTTTGATGCTGTCGGCGCCCGAGCACTCGCTCACGGACTGGATCAGCTTGAGCGTGATCGAATTCGTGTAGTCGGTGATGTCGATCGAGTAGATCTTGCGCGTGCCGTCGCGCGTCTCCTTAACCTCTAAATCGAACACCTCGCCCCAGATCGTGACGCGCCCGGCCTCGATCGTCGCCTCGCTGATCGGCACCGGCGCCTTTTTCGGCAGGTTGCCGATCAGCGGCCGCGCCGTTTCGAGGATGATCTGCGGCATCAGGCCCGCACCCTCGCGCACGCTGATGCGGCGCTTCGCGGCCTTCTCCTTCATCGAGGCCTCGTAGCGCTCGACCTCCTCGACAACCGCGGCGCGCATCCGCTTTTCCTCCTCGATATGCAGCTTCTGGATCACCGATTCGTCGCCGCTTTCGAGCTTCGTCCTGCCGGTGAATTCCACCGTGACCGGCACGCCGAACCACTCGAGCACGGTCTCGCTGATTCTGCGGTCGGTGCGGCGCTTTTCGAGCAGCTCGCCGCCGCCGTGCACCAGCTCAATCGTGAGCTTATCCCCCTCGAGCACCGCCGTCGAATCGCGGAACGTGCCGTTAAGGCTCGCGTCCAGCTCGCGCACGCGCTCGAGCACGGCGGGCAGGCACTCGGCCGACCACAGCTCGGGCGCAAAGCGCGGCGCAATCTCCACGCGCATGCCGGGCAGAATGCGGTCGCGCAGCTTTTCGTTCAATGCGCGCAGCGCGCTGTACGGTGTAAAACGCGGAAAGACTGTGCGGATTCGCACAGCCTGTTTTTCCCGGTAAATTTCAATTTTCTCGATCCGGCCCTCGGCCAGATCCGCCTGCGCCGGAAGCCCGGCGCTATGTATCAGGTCGCCTATCGTTTTCAAATCCAGTTCCCCTATCGGTTCAGAGCTTTTCGATTTCAGCCATCAAGGCGGGCAGCAGCTCCGCCTCCGGCACCTTGCGGATGATCTGCCCCTTTTTGAAGATGAGGCCCTCGCCGCTGCCGCCGGTCACGCCGATGTCCGCCTCGCGCGCCTCGCCCGGACCGTTGACGACGCAGCCCATCACGGCGACCGTGATGTCCTTGTCGATGTACTCGAGCGCCGCCTCCACGCGGTTCGCGAGGCCGATCAGGTCGATGCGCGTCCTGCCGCAGGTCGGGCAGGAGACAAATTTCACGCCGCCGCGCAGGCCGAGCGCCGAGAGGATATCGCGCCCCGTGCGGATCTCCTCCGCGGGGTCCGCCGTCAGTGAGACGCGCAGCGTATCACCGATGCCGCGCTGCAGAAGGCTGCCGATGCCGATCGCCGATTTCACGATGCCCATGCGGGCCGTGCCCGTCTCGGTGACGCCGAGGTGCAGCGGGTAATCACACTGCCCGGCGATCCGCTCGTAGGCGCGGATGTTCGTATCGACCGACGAGGACTTGAGCGAGATCACGATGTCCGTGAAGTCGAACTTTTCAAGCAGCGACGCGTGATACAGCGCGCTCTCGCAAAGCGCCTCCGCCGTGGGCGCGCCGTATTTCGCGAGGATCGATTTCTCGACCGAGCCGGAATTCACGCCGATGCGGATCGGGATCTTCTTCTCCCGGCAGATCTGCGCCACGGCCTTCACGCGGTCGTCGCCGCCGATATTGCCGGGGTTGATGCGGATCTTGTCGATGCCCGCATGCGCCGCCTCGAGCGCGAGCTTATAGTCAAAGTGAATGTCCGCCACAAGCGGGATCGAAATCTTTTCCTTGATCGCCGGGATCAGCCGCACCGCGTCCATGTCCGGAATCGCGGCACGCAGGATCTCGCAGCCCGCCTTTTCGAGCGCCACGGCCTGCCGGACGCTCCCCTCGATGTCGCTCGAGGGCACGTTCAGCATCGACTGCACCGTGACCGGCGCGCCGCCGCCGATTTTGACGCCGCCCGCCGAAACCTGTTTTGAAATCCGTTTCATTTCCCCGTCCTTTCCGGGCGGCCACGCCGCCCCTCGCCGCGCACGGGCAAGCTGTGCCCGCGCCGCTATTTTTAAAGCCGCCGTGCGGGCGCTATCCGCCCGTCACGATGCGCGCGATGTCGTTGAACGTGACCGCGACCATCAGGCACAGAAGCAGCACGAAGCCGCCCGCGTGCACCCAGCGCTCGTACCGCGCCGGAACCGGCCGCCGAAACACCGCCTCAATTAAAAGGAACACAATCCGTCCGCCGTCGAGCGCCGGCAGCGGAAGCAGGTTCACGATGCCGAGGTTCACCGAGATGATCAGCATGACATACAGGATATTGTTCACCGCGTCGCCGAAGCTGCTCTCGAGCCCAGCGCTCGCCACCTGCGTGACGGCCTGCGCCGTGCCGACGGGGCCGGCCAGCTCGTTGAAGCCGAAGCGCCCGGTCACGAAGCCGATCAGGCTCTCATACACCATGCGCACCGTGGAAACCATATCGGCAAAGGATTTCTGGATCAGCGTCCAGACCGTCCGCTCCTGTCCTACGACGTAGAAATCAAGGATCACGTGGCGCTTGCCGTCGATCGGGGCCGACATATTCACCGCCACGTCATCGAAGCGGATCGTCTCGCCCTCGCGCTTCACCGTGAAGTCGAGCGCGGTCGTGTCGTCCTCCACGTTGAGCGAGGCCACGCTGAGCGCGAACGAGAGATCCTGATCGGTGTACACGGCGTAGCCGTCCACCGAGGTAATCACGTCGCCCGGCTGCATGCCGGCCGCCGCGAGCGGCGAGCCCTCCGCGAATTTCGAAATCTGCGTCGTGGCGTACACGTCCGTCTGCCCGCGCAGCACCATCATCATGATGATCGCGAGCAGGATGTTCATGATGCCGCCCGCCGCGACGACGATGATCCGCTGCCAAACCGGCCGGTTGCCGAACGCGTGCGGATCGTCGCTGTTTTCGTCCTCGCCCTCCATCGCGCAGTAGCCGCCGATCGGCAGCAGGCGCAGCGCATACTGCGTCTCCCCGCGCGTGAACGAAAAGATCTTCGGCCCCATGCCGATCGCGAACTCGTTGACGCGCACGCGGCTGAGCTTCGCCGTGATAAAGTGGCCGAATTCATGGATGAAAATGATCAGCCCGAACAGCAGCACGCCGATGATCCCGAGCAGAATCCCCTGCACAATCGTGTTCAAAGCGACACCCCTTTACCTGCAAAATTTTTCCATTACATACGCCCGCGCGGCGCGGTCGGCCTCGAGCACGTCGGAAACATCCGAAACGGGCTGCGCCGGGAACGTATCCGCCGCCGCGCAGACAGCCTCGCCGATGTCGAACCAGCCGATCTTCTCCTCGAGAAACAGCGCCACCGCCGCCTCGTTCGCGCCGTTGACCGCGGCCGGCACCGTGCCGCCGCGGG
>URQJ01000093.1 GCA_900549945.1 uncultured Oscillospiraceae bacterium | reverse complement strand
GAGCTCCGGTGGTTCCCGCTGGACGCGCTGCCGGAGACGCTGCTCGCCGACCGGCGCGCGGCGCTCAAGAATTTCCGCGCGGGCGTGCCGTACAGCGAATTCGGCTGGCCTGCCGGCTGAACCGCTCCGCCGCACGGCGCTTCTATTTGTACGTTTTTTGTGAACAGACGGCATTTCGATTGAAAAGCCGTCTGTTTTCTGTTAAAATAAAAAGAAAATACGGCTGAAAACAAGAGGAAAGGACTTTTTACATATGGCAATCAAGGTGGGAATGGTCAGCTTGGGCTGCGCAAAAAATCAGGTGGACGGCGAAATGCTGATGGCGAGCCTCAAAAATGCGGGCTTTGAACTGTGCGACGACGCGGCGCTCGCCGATGTTGCGGTTGTCAACACCTGCGGCTTCATCGAGAGCGCGAAGCAGGAATCGATCGACGAGATCTTCGAGCTTGCGACGCTCAAGAAGGAGGGCCGCATCAAGAAGCTCGTCGTCACGGGATGTCTCGCGGAGCGATACCGCGAGGAGATCCACAAGGAGCTGCCCGAGGTGGACGGCGTGTTCGGCATCGGCGCGAACGGCGACATCGCCGCCTGCATTGAAAGCGTGCTGGAGGGCTTCACACAGCGCTTTCCGGAAAAGGAAAAGATGCCGCTGTGCGGCGGCCGCGAGCTTTCGACGCCGAGCTACTTCGCGTATCTCAAGATCGCCGAGGGCTGCGACAACCGCTGCACCTACTGCGCGATCCCGCTGATCCGCGGCGGCTACCGCAGCCGCACGATGGAGAGCATCGAGGAGGAGGCGCTCGCGCTGGTCGAAAACGGCGCGAAGGAGCTGATCCTCATCGCGCAGGATACGACGCGCTACGGGCTCGACCTGTACGGCGAGTATTCGCTCGCAAAGCTGCTGCGCCGCCTGTGCAGAATCGAGAAGCTGCACTGGATCCGCGTGCTGTACTGCTACCCGGACGCGATCACCGACGAGCTGCTCGACACGATTGCCGAAGAGGAAAAGATCGTCAAATACATCGACCTGCCGCTGCAGCACGCCTCGGGCAGGATTCTGAAGGCGATGAACCGCCGCGGCGACCGCGAGAGCCTCACGGCGCTGATGCGGAAGATCCGGGAGAAGATCCCGGGCGTCACGCTGCGCACGACGCTGATCACCGGCTTCCCGGGCGAGACCGAAGCGGACTTCACCGAGCTCGCCGAGTTCGTGAAGGAGGTGCAGTTTGAGCGCCTCGGCTGCTTCGCCTACTCGCAGGAGGAGGACACCCCGGCGGCCGAGCTGCCCGGCCAGATCGATGAGGAGGTCAAGAACCACCGCGCCGAGCTCATCATGGATTCGCAGATGAACATCATGGACCGCCTCGGCGAAAAGCAGGTGGGCCGCGACCTCGAGGTGCTGACAGAGGGCTTCGACCGCTACGCCGAGTGTTGGTTCGGCCGCAGCGCGATGGATGCGCCGGACATCGACGGCAAGGTGTTTTTCACGGCGGAGAAGAAGCCGTATTTCGGCGAGCTCGTGACCGTGCACATCGACGAGGCGGTCGACTGCGACCTGTTTGGCACGCGTGTCTGAGCGGGGAAGGGCGTTGAAATGAATCTACCGAATAAGCTGACGATGCTGCGCATGGCACTCGTGCCGTTCTTCGTATTTTTCACGCTGGCGGATTTCATCCCGCACCATCTTCTGATCGCCGGGCTGATCTTCGGCGCGGCGTCCTATACCGACCACCTCGACGGCAAGATCGCCCGCCGCGACAATCTGATCACAAACTTCGGCAAGCTGATGGACCCGCTCGCCGACAAGATCATGGTCATGTCGGCGCTCGTCTGCTTCGTGGCGACCGGCTTTACAAACGTGTGGTTCGTACTGCTCATCATGGTGCGCGAGTTCGCCGTCACCTCCATCCGCCTGATCGCGGTGGAAAACGGCAGGGTGATCCCGGCGAACAACTGGGGCAAGGCGAAAACTGTTTCGCAGATCGCCGCAATCTGTGTGATCTTCCTCTTGCAGTACGTGCTCGAGCTGGATACGCTCGGTCTCGTCGCGCTCCCGGCTATCGAGACAGTGCAGGCCGTGTTTTATTGGATCGGCTTTGCGCTGATGGGCGTTGCCGCGCTGCTTGCCGTCGTCTCCGGCGTGATCTACGCGAAGGACAGCGCCGAGCTTTTCAGGGACAAATAGCCCGAGGGCGCGCCTTCTAGGGCTTCAAAGCGCCGCGTTTTTGCGGCGGGATATAAAAAGGCGGCGCCTTATGGCCGCCGGAAAGGCAATTCACTCCATATGAAAATTACCGTGATCGGCTGCGGCCGCTGGGGTTCTTTCATCGCATGGTACCTCGATAAAATCGGCCACAGCGTATCTCTTTACGGGCGCGCAGGCTCCGCGCGGATGCAGGCGCTGCTCGAAACCCGGTCGAACGGGCTCGTCGAAATGCCCGCTTCGCTCGCGCTGACCACCTCGCTTTCGGGCGCGGCGGAAAGCGACGTCATTATCATTTCGGTCAATTCGCAGGGGCTCCGCGGCCTGATGCGCGAGCTCGCGCCGCTCGGGCTGCGGGATAAAATCTTTGTGCTGTGCATGAAAGGCGTCGAGATCGAAACCGGCATGCGGCTCTCCGAGGTCTGCGCCGCGGGCTGCGACGCTTCAAACCGCGTGGCGGTGTGGGTCGGACCCGGCCACGTGCAGGAGTTTGCGGCCGGCGTGCCGAACTGCATGGTGATCGACAGCGCCGACGAGGACGCGAAACACATGCTGGTCGATGCGTTCTCGAGCGAGCTGATCCGCTTTTACTACGGGCAGGACCTGATCGGCAGCGAGATCGGCGCGGCGGCGAAAAACGTCATCGGCATCGCGGCCGGTATGCTCGACGGCCTCGGCCTCTCGACGCTCAAGGGCGCGCTGATGGCGCGCGGCACGCGCGAGATCGCCCGGCTGATCGACGCGCTCGGCGGCAACGAGCTTTCAGCCTACGGCCTGTGCCACCTCGGCGACTACGAGGCGACGCTGTTTTCCCCATACTCGCACAACCGCATGTTCGGCGAAAAGTTCGTGAAGCGCGAGCCGTACAGCGAGTTGGCGGAGGGCTACTACGCGGTGGACGCCCTGCTGCGGCTGGGCAAAACCGTCGGCGCCGATCTGCCGATTTGCCGCGCTGTTTACAACGTACTGTATAAAAACGGATGTCCAAACGAGGCGATCAACCGCCTGTTTACAAGGAGTATAAAAGATGAATTCTGATATTTTCAGATTAGAGGAGCCGTCCGAGGCGCTTCCCCTGTTCGACGGCTGGGATGAGACGATCGTCTGGTCCGCGCTCGACGGCACGATGGGCGAAATCTACGCGAACAGGGCGATGACGGCGGCCTGCGCGGTGCTCGGCGACTTCGCGTTTTTGGCCTCGCCCGGGCAGGATGAAGCGGCCGTGCAGGCACTGCTCGACGATGTGCAGGCGCGCACCGATCACGCGCTGATCCTCGTCGCGCCGGATGAGGCGCAGTTTGCGCTCTGCCGGTCGCTCGTCGGTGAGGCGGAAATCGGCTTGCGGTATGCGACGCGCAAGGAAACCGGCGCGTTTGATCCCGCGCGCCTGCACCGATTCGCCGAGGATCTCCCGGCGGGCTACGCGCTCTCGGGCATGACGCCGGAGATCTGGGCGCAGATTCGGGAGAAGGGCGGCTGGATGCGCGATTTCATCTCGAATTTTGCCGATTACGCGTCGTTTTCCGAGCTTGCGCTCGGCGTGTTCGCGCTGAAGGACGGGGAGATCGTCTGCGGCGCGTCCGCCTATTCGGCGTTTGACGGCGGCATCGAGGTGCAGATCACGACCCATGAGGCGCACCGCCGGCGCCATCTGGCCCGCGCCTGCGCGGCGAAGCTGATTCTCGGCTGCCTCGAAAAAGGGCTGTACCCCTCGTGGGATGCGGCGAACCGGGAGAGCCTGCGGCTCGCACAGCAGCTCGGCTACCGGTTCAGCCATACGTATTCCGTTTTTCTGCTCGAGCCGAAGGCGGCGGTGGAAGCGCGCGCCGATAAAAAATACGGAGAGGCGGCGGCACAGGCCGCATCTCTCCTTGCGGACGAGCCGGAGCCCGTGCCGTGCATGGCGAATCTTGCGGCGCTTCTGTTTGAAACGCTCGACCGCGTCAACTGGGCGGGCTTCTATACGGTGCAGCCGGACGGCAGCCTGCTGCTCGGCCCGTTTCAGGGAAAGCCGGCGTGCGTGCGCATCGCCCGCGGCCGCGGCGTCTGCGGCGCGGCCTGTGAAGCCGGGAAAGCGCAGCTTGTGCCGGATGTTCACGCGTTCCCGGGACATATTGCCTGCGACAGTGCGAGCCGCTCGGAGCTTGTTGTGCCGGTTGTCAAGGACGGCGCTGTCCGCGCGGTGATCGATCTCGACAGCCCGGTCCAAAACCGCTTCACTGAAAGGGAGCGTGCGCTTGCGGAAAAAATGGCGGAACTTCTGGCGGAAAAACTTTAAACGCCGGAGCTGCTTATAAAAAATTTATCTGGGAGGAAAAGGTATGACGAACGAAGTGATTCAGAACATCCTGACGCGCCGCAGTGTGCGCGCATTTCAGGAAAGACCCGTGGAGCGCGAGAAGATCGATGCGATCCTCCAGTGCGCGGTGCACGCGCCCAGCGCGATGAACCGCCAGACGTGGCATTTTTCCGCGGTGCTGAACCCGGAGAAGATCCAAAAGCTCGCGGCCGCAATGGGCAGCGCGCTCGGCAGCGAAAGCTACAACCTGTACTGCCCGGCGGCGCTCATCATCCCCTCGAACGAGACGGGGCTGATCAAGACGTGGGACAACGCCTGCGCGCTCGAAAATATCTTTCTTGCGGCGCATTCGCTGGGCGTCGCCTCGGTGTGGATCAATCAGGGCACGGATACGTGCGATGATCCCGGCGTGCGCGCGGTTTTGACGGAGCTCGGCGTGCCGAAGAGCCACATGGTGTACGGCATGGCGGCGCTCGGCTACGCGGCGGCGGAGCCGAAGCCCGTGGAGAAAAAATACCCGGTGACGGTGATCGAATGAGTTTTTGCGGGGAAGCGCTTTCGGGCGCTTCCTTTTTTGTCAAGAAATCCGGAATTTCAGGAATGAAAAGGTAGACCTTTTCGTTCACCGTGTTTTTGCGTGCCTTTGATCTATTTACAGCCGTTTTAGGCTGTAAATACTGTTCTAATTTATCATACAGCATCCGAGCGAAAAAGTCTGACATATCAGGCAGAATATGGTTTTTGCGCGTCTGAAAGAAAATGGAGGATGCTGAAATGGAAGGAACAAGAACCGGCAGGGCTCTCGCGGTCCTGCTTGCCGCCGTTCTGCTTTGTACTATGATTCCGACGGCGGCGCTCGCGCAGGAGGCCGATGGCCTCTGCCCGCACCATACAGCGCATACAGCGTCGTGCGGGTATGCGGCGGAGACTGCCGAAAGTGCCGGCGCGCCCTGCGCGTTTGTCTGTGCCGAATGCGAAGCGGAACAGGATTCCGTACCCGAAACGGAGCCTGTGCTCTGCGTGCACGGCGCGGCGGAGGACTGCACCGTGTGTGCCGTGCAGGCGCTGATCGACGCGCTGCCTGCGGCGGATGCGCTCACGGCGGAAGAGGCCGGGGCGGCTGCTGAAGCGCTGGCGGCTGTCGATGCGGCGGAGCAGGCGCTCACGGAGGAACAACGCGCGCAGCTCGATCGCTCGCGCTATGCGGCGCTTTCTGAGGCCGCGGCCGCGCTGCGCGCGGAGGACGAGATTATGCCGGCGGCGGATATCGGGACGAATATCCCGAACCTCGGCATCGGTTCGTCAACGGCCGGCGGTGTGCAGTTTAAATCCGGCAGTTATTATAAGCTCGAGGCAGACGGCCGCACGGTGACGGAGACACAGGATACCGAGGATTACAACCTCTACTGCGAGCTAGACGACAACGGCGTGCGGCTTACGCTGAAGGATGCGCAGATTCAGGCGGCGCTGTATGTGCCCGGCGGTACAGCGATCACGCTGATCGGCGACAACAGCATAGAGGGCGGTACGGGCATTCAGGTACAAACGGCCGGCGACCTCTCGCTGTATGGCGGCAGTCTGGAAATAAAGGCAACAACGGAGTGCGTTCTCAACCAAAACGGTGCGTGCACGATTGACGGCACAACGCTCAAGCTGTACAATGGTGCCTATGCGTTGAATATTGAAAAAGACCTCACGGTGCACAACGCCGTGATCCAAGCCACCGGCTCGCAGCCTGCAATGAGCAGCGACACCGGCAGCGTCACGATCTCCGGAAACTCTGCGGTTCAGGTGGTCAGCACAATCGAGGCGGACCAAAAGGTCATCATCCAAGATACGGCGCAGGTCGATGTGCGCACAGACGGCTTTATGGCCGTCAACGGCGGAGAAGGCGTCGAGGTGCTCGATTCAGCGTACCTGTATGCGTTCGGCTCGAACGGCGGCATCAATTCCTTTTATGGCTCGGTCGTGATTGACGGCACGGCGGAAGTGAAAGCTTCCAAAACGGGTACGGCGGCGATTTCCGTAGGGCTTTCGGATCTGCCTTCCATCTGTGACGTTCGTGTCACGGGAGAACTGACGGTGAACGGCTATGTCGGCATCGGCACCATGACAGGCGATATCGAAATCGACGGCGGCACCGTCCGCGCAGGTACGGAAGCGCCGTGCGGAAAGTACGGCCTTTTCTCCCGCGCGGGCAATATTTCGATTGAAAACGGTGCAGATGTGCGCGTCCATTCAGCGCAGACAGGCATTGAGGCACACGGAGATTCAATGGCGGTTGCGGACAGCACGGTGGAGGTCACAGCCGCGGGCGGCGCGTTCCCGATTCCGCCCGTGCTGAACTATGCAGGAAGCGGCGCGGAGGTATATGCGGGCGACAGCCGCGAAAACGCCTCGCTGGTCGCGGAGGCGGATATTACCGATGCGCTGTTTTCGCAGAGCGCTTACATAAAGCTCCAGCCGCATGAGCATTTGCTGACTGCGGTGGAGGCGAAGGACGCCGCCTGCGAGACGGACGGCCACACCGCCTATTGGACGTGCACGGTATGCGGCAAGCTGTTTGCCGATGAAAACGCGGCAAAGGAGATTGCGCTCGCGGATACCGTGGTGGAAAAGCTCGGGCACGCGTACAAGGCGGAGGTCACTGCGCCGACCTGCACGGAAAAGGGCTTCAAGATCGGAAGAGCACACGTCTGAACTCCAGTCACGGCATAGATCTCGTAT
>URQJ01000092.1 GCA_900549945.1 uncultured Oscillospiraceae bacterium | reverse complement strand
CTTGTAGAGCATGGCGATGCCGGTGAAGGCCAGCAGGATCGAGAGCATGGTGATCCGGCTCACTTTCTCGTGGAAGCCGACGGCCATGATGACCGCGACCAGCACGGGATAGAGGAACAGGATGGTCGAAGCGATGCCCGCGTCCATGTGGTTGTAGCTCTCGAACAGGAAGAGCGACGAAAAGGAGAAGAGCAGTCCCATGACCGCCAGCGGCACAAGGTCGCGGCGGCGCACGGCGAACGACTGCCGCCGGACGAGCATCAACGCGCCCAGCATCGCCGCAGCCAGCAGGGCCGCCATGATTCTTCGCTTCATTTTCTTACTTCCTTCCCTTTGAATGTAATATGCAAGCTCCGCAGAGCCATTTGCCGCATTTTCTCGATCTCTCTATTTGTTTACTTTTGCTACTCATTTATTACGCCATAATTATACGCATGTTTCTCCGCGCTTGTCAAGAGTAAAATATCAAAAAGCACTGTTTTTTTATTTTCAATTTAGAATTATCGTGGTATTTTCCCCTATCCCTTTATTTCTATTGATATTTCATCCATTTGTCTTTGGTTTTTTCTTCGAAGTTCTGTGCGTATTTCGCACCCTTTATGTTTCTCTATTTTTCGTTATGCTCCGCCCGCATCGCGTAAAATTCGTCTCAAGTTTACGAAATTTTCGCACAGGCACGGCCTTCCTTGCGCGCCGCCCGTTTTTTACCGCCCTTTAACACATTGCTTTCACATTCGCGCTTGACACACCGCCGAGCCCTGCGCTACAATTTAGAAAAAGATTGAAGGGATGAAACCACTATGGCCGACATCAAGGCTTTTCACGCCATGCGCTATACTGCCGCGGCCGGCTCTCCAGCAGAGCTGACCTGCCCGCCCTACGACATCATCAGCGACGCGGAGCGCGCCGAATACCTCGCGCGCAACCCGCACAACGTCATCCGGCTCGAGCTGCCGAAGGGCGAGGATCCCTACGGCGACGCCGGGAAAACGCTGCGCGGCTGGCTTTCGAACGGCACGCTGCACTGCGACGACGACGCGGGCATCTACATCTACGAGGAAGAATTTCTCACCGGCGTCGACCACGGCGAGAAACGCTCGCTCAAGGGCATCATCAGTCTTGTCCGCGTGGAGGATTTCAGCGCGGGCGTCGTGCTGCCGCATGAGGAGACGCTCTCCAAAGCCAAGCAGGACCGCTTCAACCTGATGCAGGCGACCAACTGCAATTTCAGCCAGATTTATTCCCTTTATATGGACGACACCGGCGAGACCCAGCGCCGTATCGACCGCCTTTCGAGCGGCACACCTCGGTGTGAATTTTCCGACGGCCTCGTGACGCACCGCCTGTGGATTGTCAACGACGCGCTTGCCATCGAGGCATTCCGCAGCGATTTTGCCGCGCGCAAGCTGTATATCGCGGACGGCCACCACCGCTATGAGACAGCGATCAACTACCGGAACTACTGCCGCGAAAACGCCGTTTGGGCGCCGGGCAGTGAATTTGTTATGATGATGCTCGTCGATATGGCGCACCCCGGCCTCCTTGTGTTCCCCACGCACCGCCTCGTGCGCGGCCTGCCGGATTTTTCGGCAGAGCAGGTGCTTTCCGGCAGCGCGGAATACTTCGACATTGAGCCGCTTCCCGGCCGGGACGCGGTTGAGCCGCGCCTCAAGGCCGACTACGACGCGGGCAAAAAGTCGTTTGTATTCGCCGCAAAGCGGGACGGCGCACTCGCCTACACGCTGCTCACACTCCGGGATCCAGCCGTCATGGCGGATTTCCTGCCGGAAAAGAGCGATGCCTCCCGCGGTCTGGATGTCAGCGTGCTGCACACGCTCGTTCTGGAGCGCGTGCTCGGCATCGACAAGGAAAATATGGCGAACCAGAAAAACCTGACCTACACCCGCTCCGCGGATGAAGCGCTCGAGAGCGTGCAGGCCGGCGAAAGCCAGTGTGCGTTTCTGCTGAACCCGACACGCGTCGAGGAAATCGGCGCCGTCGCCGCCGCAGGCGAAAAGATGCCGCAGAAATCGACATATTTTTACCCGAAGCTCATCACCGGACTTGTGATGAACAGTCTCGAGGCGCCCATCGAGGACTGACCGGCACACGCAAAGCAGCCCCGCCGCGGAAAACACCGCGGCGGGGCCGTTGTTTTATGGAAAGTGTTTGACTATCGGGCAAAAATGTGCTATACTTTTGCAGTCTCCTGCTAGAGAAAACTGCATATTGGGCTGTCGCCAAGCGGTAAGGCAACGGACTTTGACTCCGTCACCCGTGGGTTCGAATCCCGCCAGCCCAGCCATTTATCGAAAGGCGTCGAATCAAGTTAGGTTCGACGCCTTTCGGCTGGTTGTACAAACTGCATTTGTAAACAATTTGTGAATATTTAAAAATAGTTTCCTATTTTGGGGCAACCTTTGCTTGTTTTCAGCCTATTCGTGAAAGGACTTTTTTGTTCTTATCATTCAATAGGAGATGGTTTAAATGTATATCCAGAAAGCATGTGGTTACGTTTTGCCATATGATAAGCTATCACCCGTATCGAAATCTTTGCCAGCTCTGCCAGAAGTGAACGGCAGTTATCACAAACGATGGCCCGTTTTCCTCTTTGTTCAGAAATCTGCCACGCCAGACTGGATTCGGTGGACACACCATCCAGAAGGAAAAAACCATTGTGATGTATGCTTAAAGCTGGACGGCTGCTGGTTTCTGAAAAGCAAGTCGCCCACGTGGCCGCATCATCCTTTCTGTCACTGTACTTTAGACCCAATTGATTACACGGTGGTTTTAATGGATGCAACGACATACAGCGATTACAGCAAATTTGATCCCTACTTATTTGACACTGACAATGTTTATCAGCATGGAAAGAACAGGGCCTTTGAAAGCTGGGGCTATACGGTTGCCGACGCGCGGTGGCTGCAAGCAGAAATAGAAAAGCAGGCTCTTGAAAAGTATATTGCAGGAGATTATACGCTTGGAAAATTAAATAAAGATGGACAGCGAATCAGCATTCGGATTGAAATACCCAGAAAAGGCAGCGGTAAAATGGTTTCGTTTTTATCCGGTTGGATGGTTTACCCAAATGGACTCCTCAAACTTACGACACCTTATGGAGGTAAATAAAATGAAAATGATGGATTGTGTTGAAGTGATAGTTGAAAAAGAGAAGTACGCACAAGATGGTGTGCACAAAGGGATGCAGGGTTGGATTTGTCTGGAACAACGCACGGAGGGATACTGGTTAGTAAACTTTCCGCAATACGGTGAAAAAGATGACATCGCAGAGATTTCCATTTTGGAAGAAGATCTAGTGCTGCTGCCGGATGGGATGGACGCTCGGGTAAATGAGCGGATTAAAGCGCAATTTGAGAATTGATTCTCCTAATCTGGTTTAAGTGCGGATCTGCCGCGACAGCTCTGTTGCATGGTGAGACCGTCGGCTATTTTCATGTCATAAATTCCAGCATTTAAACTGTTTTTTCAGGATCGTCCTCTTTTACAAAAAGGGGACCCCAAGAAAATAAAAATGAATAAATTATAATGCGAAAACGGCCCCGGAATTTTTCATTTTCAACGGGTATCTTTTTTTGTCGCGTAAGCCCAGTCGATAGCCTCGACACGCAGTCCGCGTGCGGGGCTTTATTTTTTCTATGGTCTTGTGCCCGCGCCTATAGTTGGTATCTATTTTGTCCCCCCATTTATCGAAAGGCGTCGAACCAAGTTAGGCTCGACGCCTTTCGGCTGGTTGTACAAACTGCATTTGTAAATAATTTGTGAACATTTAAAAATAGTTTCCTATTTGGGGCAGCCTTTGCTTATTTTCGGCCTATTCGTGAAAGGACTTTTGGGTTCTTATCAATGCCCGGCCGCTTTCTATTCTTTTTCACCCGCGCTGCGGGCGGCATCCTCGGGGCCGCCCATTTGCACCGCATGCACGGCGTGCAGATCTTCAGCGTCGCGCGGGTCGTGCGTCACGACGACCATCGTGCGCCCGCGGCGGCGTTCGTTGACGAACCGGACGACCTGTTCCCGCGTGCACTCGTCGAGCCCCTTGAACGGCTCATCGAGCAAGACCGCGTCGCCCTGCGCCAGCATCGCGCGGACGATCGCCACGCGGCGCGCCATGCCGCCCGAAAGCTCGAAGCCGCGCTTTTCGCTGTCCGCATTGTCAAAGCCGACCGAACAAAGCGCCGCCGCGGCCTCCGCCTCCGTGCAGCCCGCCGCCACGGCGATATTCCCCGCCGCGCTGAGGAACGGCAGGAGCCGGTCCTCCTGAAAAACGGCGCTCGGCCTCTGGAAGCCGGAAAACGCCCCGGCATCCGGCCGGAGCAGGCCGAGCAGCACCGCGAGCAGCGTCGTCTTTCCGCAGCCCGATCTTCCCGAGACCGCCGTCACGGCACCGTCTGGGAAATCGGCCGAAAACTGGTCGAGCACGGCGGTTTCCCCGTATTTTACAGTCAAATTTTCAGCCCTTGCCACGCAGAGCACCTCCCATCCCGAGCTTTTTCACGGCTGCGCGCAAAAGCAGCATGAAGAGCTTTTCAAAAAGCACGCTCACCGCGACGATCACGACCGTCCACGCGAGCAGCTCGCCGGTTTGCAGGTAAATTTTCGCATTGTAGAGCAGCTCGCCGACCGAGCCGTCCGGAATGCCGATGACCTCCGCGGCGATGCCGCTTTTCCAGCACAGCCCGAGCGAGACCGAGCACGCCGAGACGAAGAATGGAATCACCGCCGGCAGGTAGATATACAGCAGCCGGCGCGGCGCGGACATGCGGAACACCTTCGCCATCTCGAGCAGTTTCGGGTCTGCGCTCTGAATGCCCTCGAGCGTGTTTGTGTAGATGACAGGGAAAACCATCAGCACCGAAATGATAACGGAGAGGTTCCGGCTCGAAAACCACAGCAGAACGAGGATGATAAACGACGCGACCGGCGTCGCCTTGATGACCGCCGTGACCGGCCGCAGCAGCGTTTCCACAACCCAGAACCGGGAGGATACCCACCCGAGCACGACACCGAGCGCCATCGCGATGAAAAAGCCGCCGATGATGCGCACGGCCGAGTAGCCGACCGTTGGGAGAAAGCCCGGGTCAAAGACCACCGAGACGAGCGTGCGCAAAACGCCGAGCGGCGATACCAAAATGATCTCGGAGCCGACCGCCGCGCTCGCCGCGTGCCACACGAAAAGCCAAAAAGCCACCGCAAAAAGGGTGGCTGTGGCCCGCTGTTTTTTACTTTTTCGCCGCTCAGCCCGCATAGTAGAACGCGTCGTCGGGCAGCGTGCCGCCGACAGACTTCGGATCGGCGTCAAAGAGCACCTCGAGGTAGCCCGAAACTTTCGCTTTCATCTCGTCGCCCGCGACAAAGCGGATGTTGCAGTAAGGCAGCGCCTTGAGCGCGACCGGCTCCTTCGGCACGATCTCATAGCCGGCGATCAGCGCGGCGGCTTCCTCCGGGTTCGTCTCGGTGTAGGCGATCGAGGCCTCGTACTCCTTCATAAACTCGGCGAACGCCTGCGGATTTTCCTCGAGCACTGCGTTGCGGACGATCGTGACGCCTGTGACAAGCGTGCTGCCGCCCTCGCCCTGCACGGCATCCCACTCGTCCGTCAGGCTCAGCGCGATGCGCAGGTTTTCGTTCTGCATCATCGCCGTGGTGACAAACGGCTGGGGCAGAACCGCGATGGCATCCTCGGCGTCTGCGAGCACGGCCGCAACCTCGGTTGACTCAGATTTATACTCAATGGTCACATCCTTCTCCGGGTCGATCCCGTTCGCGTTCAAAATATAGTTGAGCGCGTATTCCGGCGTCGTACCCTTGCCGGTGGAGTAGATCGTCTTGCCGCGCAGATCCTCAACCGACTGGATCGTGTCGCCGGTCTCCACGACGTACAGGACGCCGAGCGTGTTGATCGCCGCCACGGAAATCGCGCCCTCTGTCTTGTTGTAGAGGACCGAGGCAAGATTGCAGGGAACGTTCGCGATATCGATTGTACCGTTCGCAATGCCCGCGGTGATCTCATCCGCCGTGCCGTACATCGCCACGTCGTAGGTGTTGAAGGTTTCGCCGTTTTCAGCGTCCTGCATCAGCTTGACCATACCCATCGTCGTCGGGCCCTTCAGGGACGCGACTGCATAGCTCGCCGGCTCTGCGGTGACCCCAACCGTGTCGGAGCCCTCTGCGCTCTCCGCGCTTTCCTCCGGCGCGGAGGACTCGGGCGCCTGCGCGGACGACTCTGCCGCCGCACTCCCCCCACTCTGCGCGCACGCCGCAAAGGACGCGACGCAGAACAAAGCCGCCAGTAAAACGGCTGCAAATTTCTTCATAGCTGTAAATTCCTTTCCGCTGCGGCATCCGCCGCAAAATTTTATTCTCCGGCGCCGCCGCATGCGCGGCTGAGCGCAGATAGATCCAGTATTTGAAAGCCTGCGGCGGTTTGCACGATAACACCCTGCGCGGTGAGCTCGCCGAGCGCGCGGAACAGGCTGGCCCGCGACACGCTGAGGTACTTTGCGAGCTGCTCTTTGGAAACGCAGGTGCGCACCGCACCCGTTTCGTCCGCCTCGCGCAGCAGATATGCCGCCACACGTGCGCAGCAGCCGGAAACACCCATCAGATCGATCTTATCGGCAAGATACAGGATTTTCTCGTTGCAGAGCGTCAGATAGCGCCGCAGAAGCGCGCCGTCCTCCCGCAGGAGCGCCGTAAAACGCGCCGCCGGCAGAAACGCCACACCGGTGCGCACCTTGCAGTGCAGGTACGTCGGCATATCGCGCTCTATAAAGACGTTGCAGATGCCGAACGCACTGCCGGGATGCAGCGTCGAAACATTCTGCTGTGCGCCGGACGCCGCGCCGCGCGTGTAGACGTCCGCCTCGCCGAACGCGAGCACGCCGACACAGGGCACGCCGTCCTGCACCGCGCTGATCGTTTCGCCGCGGTGAAACACCCGCAGAAAAGCGCCGCAGGCCGAGGCATCCATGCCGGAAAACAGCGGGCATTCGGAAAAAGCCGCCTGCAATGCGTCCCCTCCAGTTTTCTGCTCTGCCGCCACGCCGACACCCCTTTCTGCGCCGAACGGCGGCGGCAAAGACCCGCAGCACCTCCGGTTTCCAGAATATCGTATCATATGAGACTATTTTTGTCAACATGCGTCTTGCCGGACAAAAATTTTGCGCGCAAAAAAACAGAAAAAAGTCTGTAAAAGCGGTTGACGCGCACAAGCATCTGTGCTATAATTCCTAGTGTCGCAAATTGTGCGGGTGTAGTTCAATGGTAGAATCCCAGCCTTCCAAGCTGGTCGTGTGGGTTC
>URQJ01000091.1 GCA_900549945.1 uncultured Oscillospiraceae bacterium | reverse complement strand
TCATCGCGGCGGCGCAGGCAGCCGGCCTCGAAATCATCGGGCCGTTCTGGTATGGCGGCGAGGCTTCTGTGGAGAATATAGAAATGCTCGCGCCGCAGGTTGCGGAAGCGGATATGATTTTCGCCGTCGGCGGCGGAAAGGCGATCGACACCTGCAAGGTGCTCGCCCACAGCACGGACCGCCCGTTCTTCACATTCCCGACGATCGCCTCCACCTGCGCCGCCTGCACGAGCCTCGGCATCCTCTACCATCCGGACGGCAGCCTGCGCGAGTATTCTTTCTCGAAGATCCCGCCGAATCACATCTTTATTGACACGCAGATCATTGCGGATGCGCCGGATAAATACCTCTGGGCCGGCATCGGCGATACGATGGCGAAGCACTATGAGTGCACGGTTTCCTCCCGCAATGACACGCCCGCCCATTCCGATGCGATGGGCATCGCGCTGAGCACCATGTGTGCCGCGCCGATGCTCCGCTGGGGCGAGAAGGCGCTGCGCGACTGCCGCGCCCACGCGGTTACCTACGAGCTGACCGAGGTTATTCTCGGCATCATTGTCTCCACGGGCCTCGTCTCGAATTTCGTGCAGGTCGATTACACAACGGGTCTCGCGCACGCGGTCTACAACGGCTTTACGATTTTGAAGAGCACGGAGGAGAACCACCACCTGCACGGTGAGGTCGTCGCTTACGGCATCCTCGTTCTGCTCACGGCGGACGGGCAGCTCGAGGAGCGTGACAAGGTATTTGCCTTTAACCGTGCGATGGGGCTTCCGACGCGCCTTGCCGATATTCATGCGAAGCCGGCTGACCTCGAGGCCGTTGCGGAGAAGGCGCTGCAGGGCATCGACGTGCGCGTTTACCCCTACACGGTAACAAAGGAAATGATTGTAGACGCCGTAATGGAGCTGGAGGCGTTCAACGCGGTCCGCGCCTGAGCGGGCGGCCATAGGAAAACAGTGTGGTGTTTAAGATAGGGAACAGGTGAATTTATATGAATGAATATCAATCGAACTACAGCGTGTATCTGCCGAGCTATTCCATCGGCGCGGATTGTTATAAGGAGATCCCGCAGGTCACCCGCTTTTTCGGGCGGACGGCAGTTGTCATCGGCGGCGAAACGGCGATGGGAAAGGCAAAGCCCTTTCTGCTCGAAGGCGTTGCGGGCTCCGGCGTAAAGCTGATCGGCTTTATTCCATACGGCGGCGATTCGACCTATGAGAACGGCGGCCGCCTGATCGCCGACCCCACGGTGCAGGCGGCGGATATGCTCTTTGCCGTCGGCGGCGGGCGCGCCTGCGATACGGTCAAATACGTGGCGGACAAGCTGGATAAGCCGCTGTTTACATTTCCGACCGTCGCCTCGAACTGCGCGCCGGTCACGGCGATCTCCGTGATCTACAATGCGGACGGCACGTTCCGCGAATACTATTACCCGAAGCTCGCGAACCACTGCTTCATCAACTCCGCGGTGATCGCGGATTCGCCGGAGCCGCTCCTGTGGGCCGGCATCGGCGATGCGCTGAGCAAGGAGTGCGAGGCGGTCTTTGCCTCGCAGGACGACGCCCTTTCCCACACGCCGCTGATGGGCAGGCAGGTCAGCCGCGTCTGCACGGACCCGCTCGTCGAGTACGGCGCGGCGGCACTGGAAGCGATCCGCGCAAAAAAGGCCACCTTTGCGCTCGAGCAGGTCACGCTCGACATCATCGTGTCCACGGGCATTGTCTCGAATATGATGACAACGGTGGACGGGTATTACTACAATTCCTCGCTGGCGCACTGCGTCTATTACGGCGCGACGGTGACGAAGCGCGGCCACAGCCACCTGCACGGGGAGATCGTATCGCTCGGCGTGCTGTGCCTGTTGCGCTATGCGGGGGAGGCGGAGGAGACAGCGCGCATCATGCGGTTCAACGCCTCGGTCGGCCTGCCGGTCTGCTTCGACGACATCGAGGTCGGCGAGGAGGAATTCGAGCGGATGGCGGATAAATTCGTGCAGACGACGGAGTGGACACACAAGCCCGCCTGCGTGTCGCGCGAGGCGTTTCTCCGTACAATGCGCGAGCAGAATGCCGCGGGACGCGCCTTTAAGGCGGCGCAGAAGGCGGAAAAATGATGCGGTGCGCTGCACGGCGCTGAACCGCCGGACGTACGGAAAACAGACGCGCCGGCGGGCAGCGCGGAAAATAGGAAGCGAAAGAGCGACAGCAGGGATGCAGGCCGTGACAGGCCGGCGCCTGCCGCCGCTCTTTTTTTGCAGCCGGGCGGGGGGACCGCGCACAATAAGCCGTATTTTCGGACGTATTCGTGCGGTTGGCAGGGATTTCATGTGCGCTGTACGATTTCAGGCAAAATGCCTGAAATTCAGCGGTTCCGAATGTCGTCAATGAGAGACAAAAAACGCCATTGGATAAAAAAGTTTAATAATAAAGAAAATTTTAGTTGACTTTGCCAGCTGCATGGTATATGATTGTGTTAATGAATTGTGAATAATGCGATAAAAGAGCTGCGCAGCTCTTTTATACCGGATATAAATATCCGGTATAATCGGCTTCTGTTGGGATTAACTTTCCGGCCGTTAAGGCCGGGAAAGCCGAAAAAATAACCAAATCTGCGGAAGGGAGGAGAGAGCCATCCAGCTTATCGGCGGCGGGCGCCGCCGGGTCAAGGGCTTACAGCATACTCAAATATTTGGTATAAAGAGGGAGTGATGAGATGTGAAAGAAACAGGAGGCGCTGCGGTTCAGCGGACAACAAAGAAAAAGGGCTTTTTCGCCCGGGCCATCGAGCAATGGGACCTTCAGCTTCTGGTTCTGCCGGGCATCATCCTGCTGATCGTTTTCAGCTACCTGCCCATGTACGGCCTGATCATGTCGTTTCAGGAGTTCCGCATGGGCGATTTCCCCGGGATGAGCGAATGGGTCGGCTTCAAGCAGTTTGAATCTCTGTTTACGGACCCGAACTTTTTCAGAACGCTGCGCAACACGCTGGTCATCAGCTTTTTGAAGCTGTCCATCGGCTTTATCTGCCCGATCGTTTTTGCAGTGTTTCTCAATGAAATGCGCCGCTCCGGCATTAAAAAAGTGGTGCAGACCGTCAGCTATCTGCCGCACTTCATTTCGTGGACGGTATGTGCGCTTTTGATGTTCGACTTCCTGTCGATCGACGGCGGCGCGGTCAATGAATTTCTCCAGTGGGCGAATATTATTGACGAGCCTATCGGTTTCTTCCAAGACGGAAAATACTTTTGGGGCATTACCTTGTTCACGGATATCTGGAAGGAAGTGGGCTGGAACTCCATCATCTACATATCGGCGATGGCCGGTGTGGATGCGGAAATGTACGAGGCCGCAGATATCGACGGCGCCACACGTGCGCAGAAGATGTGGCACATCACGCTCAAGGCGATCAAGCCCACCATCATTCTTCTTTTCATCATGAACGTGGGCGGCGTGCTGAACGCCAACTTCGACCAGATCATGATGCTCACGAAGAACATGGGAAACGCCATGCTGACCGAATATGCGGACGTCATCGATACCTTTGTCTACCGCATGGGCATGAACATGGGGCGGTTCTCCTTCGCTACGGCGGCGGGTTTGTTTAAAGCGGTCATCAACTTCGGCCTGCTGCTCGGCGCCAACTGGATTGCCGGCAAGGCCGGTGAAAATGCGCTGTTCTGACGGAAAGGAGGTTTACGTGCGGTGCGAACTCAAATGAAAAAGAGCCATAAAATGAAAGCCAAAATGACGGCGAGTGACTACGTGATTGTGATTGCGATGGTCGTGATCATGACCGTGGTGTTTGTCACAACGCTGTATCCTTTCCTGAATGCGCTGGCAATTTCACTGAACTATGCCGACGATACCATTCTGGGTGGCATCACCATTTATCCGCGTAAGTTTACAATCGACAACTACAAGAATATTTTCGGCAAGGAAACGATCTGGCGCGCCTACGGCATCACGTTTGCCAGAACGATCGTCGGCACGGTCGGCGGCCTGCTGGTCACGGGCGCGATGGCCTTCGCGCTCTCGAGAAAGAACCTCGTGGGCCGGCGCGGCTACACCATGCTGTGCCTGATCCCGATGTATTTCGGCGGCGGCCTGATCCCCACCTACTTCCTGATTAAGACGCTGGGGCTCACGAACACCTTCTGGGTCTACATCATCCCGAGCCTTGTCAATATCTGGAATATGATCCTGATGCGAAGCTATTTCCAATCGGTTCCCGAGGCGCTGGAGGAATCGGCGCGCATCGACGGCGCCAACTATTTCACGATCTTCTTTAAGATCTTCTGGCCGGTTTCCACGCCGATCATCGCGACGATCGCGCTGTACTTCGGCGTGTATCAGTGGAACGATTGGTATACGACATACGTCTATGTGACGGACCCGAACCTGAAGCCGATGACCTCGGTGCTGCTCTCGATCATCAATGAGGCGAGCTTTGCAGAGCGCATGGCGGCTATGGGCACGGACGCCGCCGTGATCGGTCAGGCGACCGCGGGCAAGGCGGTCAACGTCCGCTCCATCACGATGGCGACCATGATCACGAGTATCGTTCCGATCGTGGCGATCTATCCGTTTTTGCAGCGGTACTTTATCAAGGGCATCATGATCGGCTCGATCAAGGGCTGACGGATGCGGCGGGCTTTTAGGGGAATATCCCTGAAACATAAATTTCACACGAAGAAAGGATGAAGGAAATGAAGAAAAAACAGATTCTTGCCCTGCTTGTTGCGGCGGCTCTGGTGCTCGGCCTGTTCGCAGGCTGCGGCGGAGGCGGCGAAAGCTCTACGACCGGAGACGGCGGGAACAGCGCTTCCGGGGAATCCGGCGGGGAAACGGCTGCAGGGCCGGACGATACCTCCGAAAAGTATTCGTTCACGGTGTATTACAATTACACGGGCTGGTCCAAGATCTGGGGACAGGATGCTGCGTCACAGTACATGTCCGACAAGTTTAACGTCGAGGTCAACTGGACCGCGCCGGACTCCGACCCGATGGCGAAGCTGAACCTGATGGTCTCGTCGGACGATCTGCCGGAGGTCATCGTCATGGACCGCGGCCCGGATCTGAATAAGATCGCCCGCGGCGGCTATCTGCAGGATCTCTCGCAGTATATGTACGAGGGCAACTCGTTTGAGGAGGATATCCCCGAAGCGACGCGCGACCTGCTGAAGATTGACGGCGTGCTCTACGGCATCCCGAACTGGGCGAGAAAGAGCGCGACCGGCGGCAACTACCAGTGGATCATCAACACGGCGACCTACGAGGCGGTCGGTTCCCCGAAGCTCGAAACCTTTGAGGACCTCCACCAGTATGCGCTCGCCGTCAAGGAAGCGAACCTGACCTCCTACTCCGGCCAGAGCGTGCTGCCCTTCTGGTGTACGAATACGGATAACGCGTATTACTGCTGGTGGCCGTTCTACCGCGCACTGGGCGGCGCGCTGCCGCTCGATACCTACTGGACACAGGACAACGGCACCCTGCAGTACGGCCTTGAGAACGAGACCGTGATCGAGGCGCTGCGCATGGCCAACCAGTGGTATAAGGAAGGCCTCTTCACGGCCGAGGTCTTTACGGACAGCGCCGACCAGTTCCTTGAGAAGGTCACCAACGCGCGCCCCGCGCTGCTCTGGTATGACTTCTCGCAGGACGACACCAACAATTTCCGCCGCATCGTGCGCGAAAAGACGGGCAACGAAACCTCCTACGAGGTTCTGGGCACAGAGGCCATGCAGCCGGAAAGCATGATGTTCCCCGCCGCTGAGGGCGTGGAGATCACCTACGGCGACGAGGCCGGCACGGTAGGCTGGAACGTCAACTGCATCACGAAGAAGGCGGAAAATCCCCAGCGCATCTTTGACCTGTTCACTTGGATGCTCACGAAGGAAGGCTCCATCAATATGATGTACGGCCCGGAGGGCGGCCTTTGGGAGGGCCTCGACGAGGATGGAAACCCGAACCTGATTAAGCCGCAGTCGGAATTCACCTCCGCAGAGCTGGATTCGGCAGGCGCATGGTTCTGGTCGCAGCCGGCACACTCCGATAACGTCGACTTGACGAAGTACGCTGTCAACGAAAAGGAATCTCCGGAGACAAAGAACTGGACCGTTGATATTCAGGCGAAGCTGTGCACCTATGACGAAGAGAATCCACGCATCGGCCAGAAGTTTATCACGGACGAAAACACCGGCCTGACGGACGTCATCGACCCGCAGTCTGACCTCGGCGTCAGCCGCCAGATCATTCTCGACCAGTCGAAGGCGCAGTATCCGAAGATCATCATGGCGGAAACCGATGAGGAATTCGATAAGCTGGTCAGCGAGCTCCTGCAGTTCGTGAAGGACAACAGCGTCGATGAAATCACGGCGGCATACCAGCAGAAGCACGACGAGAACGTCGAGATTCAGGGCTTCTCCGCGTATGATCCGGAGTACGATGTATATAAGCTGAATCAGTGATAGCCTTCGGAATGCCGCAGCGCAGAAGCGCCGGCGTCCTATATAGAAAAAATAAGGCGTTTCGCGGAATGCTTTCTCCTTAAAATGAAAGAGATCGCCGGGGGCCGTATGGCTCTCGGCGATCTCCTTTTGTACGGGAGCCGGCGGCATCGCCGGTAAAATGCTGCGGGTAAGCGGCGCGTGCAGGCTTGCAGAAATGCCTGTCAGGCGGATGCGGAACCCGCTTTGCGGCGGGGCGGTGCAAAAGCCCGCGGCGCCGCTGCGGAAAATGCGGCGGGAAAAGTGCAGGTGTTTGGGTACGCGGGCGTATGCCTTGCGGCGGTGCCGGTCCAAAGGCCGGAGCAGCAGCGCGTTCGCCGGCGCGGGGCTGCCGCGTCAGATCACGTGAAAATGCCGGAGCGCATGGTGCACGCCGCCGGCATCGACGTGCGCGGTTATGTACTTGGCGGCGGCCTTCGCCTCGGGGCAGGCGTTGCCCATCGCGACGCCGATGCCGGCGTACCGCAGCATCTCGACGTCGTTTTTGCCGTCGCCGAAAACGAGGATCTCCTCGGGCTTTAAGCCGTAATGCGCGGCGAGACTTTGAATGCCGACGTGCTTTCCGCCGTTTTCCGGGATCACGTCGTGGCAGTAATCGGCGGCGTTTGTGATGCGGATATGGCGCAGCGGCGCGAGCTTCGGGTTCGTGCGCGCGGGGTCGTAGGTGATGAGCTGGTAAACGTCGTGCGTTTCGATCCGGCGAAGGTCGTAGAGCGGCGGGTCCGGCAGCCCGTGATCCCGAAAATGCCGGCGCACGAGGTCGGAACCGCTCGCCATAAAGCACTTTTCCGCCTCGGCGATCATGCAGGGAAACGAATCCTTTTCCTGCAGGCGCATCAGGATGCGGATATCCTCCGGGTCGTGCGGCATGCGGTGCAGAACGCGCCCGTCACGGTCGAAGCCGTACTGGCCGGTCATTGCGAGGTAGCCGTCGAAATCGAACATTTCCTTTAAAAGGAGCGCCATCGCAGTGACGCGGCCGGTCGCGACGAAGAGCAGGAC
>URQJ01000090.1 GCA_900549945.1 uncultured Oscillospiraceae bacterium | reverse complement strand
CTACACGACGCTCTTCCGATCTCGTCGGAGGCAGAGCCCTCCGCGCAGGCGGCCGGCACGGAGCCGGAGGCGGCGCAGGGCGTGGTTCTGCCGTATTCGGAGACGGCGCAGGAGCAGTACGGCCTGCCGGCGGAGCTCCGGCTTGAAACGACGCCGGAGCGCATTATCGTGATGACGCTCGGGCCGACGGAGATCCTGCACGAGCTGGGCGTGGAGCTGCTCGCGGTGCCGGATACGATCGACGAGAGTCAAGCGTGGACGCAGGATCTGGAAGCGGAGCGGCTGCCTTTCTCGGCGAACAGCATGGACACCGAGGGCATCATCGCGATGGAGCCGGATCTGATTATCATGTCCGCCGGCAAGCGCGAGACGTACGGCACCTTCTTTGAGGAGAAGGATATCCCGGTCTACTACACCGTGACCTCCTCGATGGACAACGGCGCGATCGAAGACACGAAGGCGCAGGTCGAGCTTTACGGCAGCGGCTTCGGGCGCACGGAGGAGATGAACGCGATCCTCGCGCGCTTCGACGAGCTGGAGGCCTCCATTGAGGCGTGGAAAACGGAGAACGCCGCGCTGCAGGGTCAGGAGATGATGATTTTGCTCGACTGCCCGTTTACCTACACGAACGGCAGTGATACGACGCTCGGGCAGATCATGGCGTCGCTTGGGCTCGTCAATATGGCGGATTCCATCGAGGGACTCGAGAGCGTGATGGGCACCGGAACCCTGCAGATCAGCAGCGAGGTGATCGTGGAGCAGAACCCGCCGATGATCATTGCGCAGCCGACCGGCGCGGGTGCCGGCATGATCTACACCACCGAGGATTTCAAGGCGGACCTCGAAAAGGAGTACGCGGAGAATGAAGCGGTGTGGGGCGGCGTTGACGCCGTCAAAAACCAGAAGATCCTGTATCTCGGCACGGACGATTATCCCGGCACGACAGGGCTCGGCATTTTCAAGTGCTACGAATACCTGATGGAAAACCTTCCGAATTTGTAATGGGGCGGATCCATGGTAAAGGCTGAAAAGAAAGTCGGGATGTTCCGGATCGGGCTGGTGTTTGTGGTCAGCCTCTGCATCCTCGCGGTGCTCTCTGTCTTGGCGCTGCGCATCGGCAGCGTTTCCTACACCACGGCCGAGATTCTCGAATCGATCTTCGACCCCTCCAGCACGATCCACACCATCATCGTCAACCTCCGCCTTCCGCGGGTGCTCCTTGCGGCCATCGTCGGCATGTGCCTTGCGGCGGCGGGAACGCTGCTGCAGGCCGTGATGCAGAACCCGCTGGCGGACCCGGGCATCATCGGCGTATCCTCGGGCGCAAGCGTGGCCGCGACGGTTGTGTTCCTCGTGGTGCCCTCGTGGACGAGCTCGCTGCCGGTTTTGGCATTCCTCGGGGCGGCGGTCGCCTGCCTGATTATCTACCTGATGGCGTGGAAGCGCGGGGTGGAGCCCACACGCATCATTCTCGCGGGCACCGCGGTCAACGCGATGCTCGGCGCGGTCTCCTCGTTTCTGACGCTGCTCAACGCGGATAACCTGCAGGGCGTGCTTTCTTGGATGAACGGCAGCATGGCGGCGGTTTCTTGGGCGGATGTGCGCCAGCTCGGCATATACGGGGGCATCGGCCTCGTGCTGGCGCTTTTGTGCATCAAGCCGGCGAACGCCCTGCAGCTCGGCGACGACATGGCGAAGAACCTCGGTCTGCGCGTGAACGGCATGCGCATTTTGCTCTCCGGCGTCGGCGCGTTTCTGGCAGCGGCCACGGTATCCGTTGTGGGCATGATCGGCTTTGTGGGGCTCGTGGTGCCGCATATCACAAGGCTGCTTGTGGGCTCGAACCATCGGGTGATGCTGCCGACCGGCATGGTGCTCGGCGCCTGCGTGGTGCTGTTTGCCGACACGCTTGGGCGCACGATCGCGGCGCCGATGGAGATCCCGCTCGGCATCATCATGGCGATATTGGGCGGCCCGTTCTTCCTCTTCCTGCTGCGGAGAGGGAGAAAAAAGTGAACGGCACGGAAGGAGGCGCCGCATGGACGGCAAGGAAATCATAGTAAAATCGCTCGAGGTCGGGTACGACGAGCACATCATCGTGCGGGGGATGGACCTGCGCCTGAAGCCCGGCGGGGTGACGACGCTGATCGGCCCGAACGGGTGCGGAAAATCCACGCTGCTGAAGGCGATGACGCGGATTTTGAAGTGCCGCGGCGGCTCGATTTTGCTCGAGGGCAAGGAGATCCGCAAGATGCCGACGAAAGAGCTGGCGCAGAAGATCTCGATTCTTTCCCAGCACCAGATCACGCCGGACGACATCACCGTGCAGGACCTCGTCTCCTACGGGCGCATGCCCTACCAGAAATGGTATCAGGGCGAATCGCAGGAGGATGTCGAGATCGTCCGGTGGGCGATGGAGGCCGCCTCGGTGGCGCACATGGCGGACCGCAAAGTGCGCAGCCTTTCCGGCGGCGAGCGGCAGCGCGCGTGGATCGCCACGGCGCTGGCACAGAAGCCCCGCTTTTTGTTCCTCGATGAGCCGACGACCTATCTGGACATCGCGCATCAGATGGAGATCATGCAGCTGATCCAAACGCTCAAGGCGCAGCTCGACATCTCGATCATCATGGTGCTGCACGACATCGGGCAGGCCATGGAGGTCAGCGATCAGGTCGTTGTGATGAAGGACGGGCGAAAGGTCGCGTCCGGCGACCCGCAGACGGTGATCACCGAAGCGCTGATCGAGCAGGTCTACGCCGTGAAGTGCCGGCTTGTCCCGCTGCCGGGGCGGCGCTGCCCGACGATTATTTATGAAAGCTTGACCGGCAGGGAGGCCTCTGCCGGGCCGGGAGGTAACTATGCAGGATAAAACAGTTTTGAGCCATGTGAAAAGGCTTTCCGCGGTGAACGGGCGCAAGGATATCATGCCTCTTTCCTGGGTCACATACCCGGGAACGCACTGCCCGCTGTTCGGCGCGGCGCTCACGGTGCGCCAGCTGAAAAACGCGGTGATGCTGGTGATCGGCACGGAGGAGTGCACCTATTACACCAAGAGCCTTTCGCTCGTCTACGGGGAGTTCGGCGGTCTGGACGGCCGCTGCCTCTCCTTCGTAATGGACAAGCACGACGTGACGTTCGGCTGCAAGGAGAAGCTGGAGCGGGCGGCGCAGGAGCTGGTCGAGGAATACGCGCCCGAGGCGGTGTTCCTCGTGACGACCTGCGTGCCCGAAATGACGGGCGAGGACATCGATTCCGCCGCGGAAAGCCTGTGGAAGGCCCACGGCATTCCGTTTCTCCCGGTGCACACCGATCATTTCCGCTGCGACGGGCACCTCTCCGGCATCCAAAACGTCTGGGCCGCCTGTGCGGCGCTGATGGAGCCGAGCGCGCCGGTGAACGGCGTGAACCTGCTCGGAAAAAAGGCCGGGCGCAGCGAGCTCGCGCGCCTCTTAGAGGCGGCCGGCGTCGCCGTGCACCGCACGCTGCCCTCCGACTGCAGCCTTGAGGAGATCAAAAGCGCGCCGGCGGCAAGGCTGAACATCGTGTGCAGCAAGCAGGGGCTTCTGCTCGCCAAGGAGATGCAGCGGTGCTTCGGCACGCCGTGGGTTTCCTTTTACGACCGCTGCCGCCCGGCGGAGATCGAGGAGGGCTACGGCATGCTGTTCGAGCTGCTCGGAAAACCCGTGCCGGCGGAGGTCGCCGAAAAAGCGCAGCGGCTGCGGGAGAAGCTGGCGCTCGCCGAAGGAAATCTGCGCGGCGGCACGTTCATCTTGGGCAACTCGTCGGTGGAGCCCTTCGTGCTGGCTTCCTTTTTCGCGGAGCTCGGCATGGAACCGCTGCTGATTCAGGCCAAGGAGTTCGAGGCGTCCGACGCCGCCCATAAGGAAATTATCCTCGGGCAGGGAATGGACCCCTACGTCTCCCAGTCGGCGAATCTCGCCGCGATGGCGGGAATCTACGGCCTGCTCAAGCCGTGCCTGTATCTGGGGCCGGCCGAGCGCGACATCCTTCTGCAGCACCGGATCGTCGGGATCGGGCTGCCGAAGGCCGGGCAGATGCTGGGGTTCGAGCTTGCGGAGCACATGCTCGACTGCTTCACAGCGGGAATGGAACGCCGCAGACAGATAAAGGAGAATGAGATATGAGCTTGTGCAGGCATTTTCCGGTTCCGTCGGACCGGATGGGGATCATCTGGAGCGTGCTCCCGATTCGGGACTGCGCCGTCATCGAATACGGCCCGGCGGGAACGACGCACTACGGTGCAGAAATCATCATGGATTACGGCATAGAGATCCATAAGAACCTCTTCTGCACGCATGTGGATGAGAACGACATCGTTATGGGCGACATCTCCCGGCTGGAGCAGGCGATTCTCGAGGTGGACGCAAGCTGCCGCCCAAAGTGCATTTTTGTGGTCGGCTCGTCCTTGACCTCCGTGATCGGCGCGGACATCCGCGGGCTGTGCCGCATGCTGCAGGGGCAGGTGGAAAGCCTGCTGGTGCCCTTTGAGCACGGCGGGTTTAGAGGCGACTACAGCCTCGGCATCGCCGATGCGCTCGAGGCCGCGGCGGAGGCCATCGCCTGCCCGCCGGCGGAGAAAAAGCCGGGCGCCTTCAACGTGATCGGCGCGTGTTACGACGCTTTCCGCGTCGGCTCCGATACGGCGGAGATCTGCCGGCTGATGAAGGCCGCGTTCGGCATGGAGCCGGCCTGCATTCTGCCGTATGCGTGCGGCTATGACGATGTGCGGCGGTGCACGGAAGCGGAGATCTCGCTCGTGCTGCGGCAGGAGGGGCTTCGCGCCGCGGCGGTCATCGAGAAAAAGGGCGGCGGCGCGCCGGTCTATGGGGCGCCCTACGGCTACGAGGGCACAAAGGCGTGGATCGACCGGGTGGCAGAGGCGCTCGGCCGCGCGCCGGACCCTGCGTTTCAGAGTGCGCTCGACCAAAAGCTCGTGTGGGCGCGGGGCAAGGAGAGCGAGCTGCGCTGCTCGGGGCTGCCGATGCGGGCGGTCATCGAGGGAAACGAGATGCAGGCGGCCGGTATCGGCCGGTTCCTGCACGATGAGCTCGGCATGGAGGTGCAGGGCCTTTTGACCCACAGCGCAAAGGGCATGGAAAACGTGCCGGCTTGGTGCAGCTTCCTGCCGGAAAAGGAAAAGCTCGACCTCCTGCGCGGCAGCACCGGCACGCTGGTGCTCGGCAGCGACGAAACGCTTTCCCAGGCGCCGGCGGGAAACACGCTGGTGCAGATCGGCTTCCCCGCAAGGGAAACCATCGTGGTGGCGGAGCATCTGCCGATCATGGGGCTGCGCGGCGCGGATTGGCTGATGGAATCCATCCTCAGCTATTACAATAAGCGAGTCGTATCGATGATGATGCAGTAGGCGCGGAACGCTTCCCGCCGGCCGGGAAAAATCAGCGGTTGCCGGCGCAGGCAGCTTGTGGTAGAATAATATACAGCAGGCAATCGGATTTTTGCGCCGTCAGGCATCGAGGGGAATATGAAATCGAAATGTATTCGCACGCTTGCCGCCGTTTTGCTGGCCGCCTTGATTTTAGCGGCCGCTGCGGCGGCGCTCGTGTATAACGGAGTGATTCTGCTCAACCGGCCGTCTAAGGCGGCGTATCCCGTCCGCGGGGTAGACGTTTCCTCCTATCAGGGCGATATAGACTGGGCGGTCCTTTCCGCGCAGGGCGTTGATTTCGCGTTTATCAAGGCCACCGAGGGAAGCGGTATGGTGGACCCCTGCTTTGCGTATAATTTTTCCGAGGCGCAGCAGTGCGGCATTGCCGTCGGGGCATACCATTTTTTCAGCTTCGATAGTGCAGGGCGTACGCAGGCGGAAAATTATATCGAGGCGGTAGAGCCCTTTGCGGGCATGCTGCCGCCGGTGATCGACCTCGAATTTTATGGGGATAAGGCATGGAACCCGCCGGAGCGGGAAGCTGTAGAGCGCGAGCTGGGCGCGATGCTCTCGGCGCTCGAGGCGTATTATGGGCTGAAGCCGGTGATCTACGCCACCGAAAGCGCATATGCCCGATACCTCTCGGGCGGATATGCGGAATACGATGTCTGGATTCGGAACGTGTGGACGCAGCCGCGGCTGGACGACGGCCGGGAATGGACCTTTTGGCAGTATGCGGACCGGGAAAGGCTTGCGGGCTACGAGGGCGAGGAGCGGTTCATCGACGTCAATGTGTTTCGCGGCAGCCGGGCGGAATTTCAGCAGTACGCGCGGTTTTCGCAGCAGGATCAGCAGGAATAAAATAGAATTGCGAGCCCCGGATACAACCGTGTATCCGGGGCTCGCTTTATCGGTGTGCGCGCAGTGCCGTGCCCGGCGGGCAGGGTGCGCGGCTGGCCGCCCAGCATCTCTTTTTGGAGACGGCGGCAGGGGGAACTATTGGCCGGCCTTCAAGACGGCGTCCATGCGCCGGAACAGCGCTGCGAGAAAGGCGAACGGATGCGGGCAGCCGCGGTACAGGAAAAGCAGGAGCGTGACGGTGCTGCAGCAGGATCGCCCGCTCTCCAGATCGGCGTAGGCGCGCGGACTCATCTCGAGCAGTGCCGCCATCTCCTCCTGCGTGCGCCCTGCCTGATCCCTCGCCCGCAGCAGCTCACAGCGGAAATAATTCTTGAATTCGGAATAAATTTTGTCTCTCATGGAAAGCACCTTCCTTTACAGAATTTGTCAAAATTCTACAAGGAATCTGCGCCTTATACTACGGAGAATTCAATGGAAAATACTCATGCCGCAAAAGAAAAGCATCTGTCTCCGCACAACGCGGAAAACAGATGCTGAAATGGCATAAACGATCCAAAACGAGAGAGAGGAGAAAGGACGCGGACTGTGCTTTCCCGCGCGTTGGCTGCGTGCCGGAAGGCGCCGCGCGACGAAAGCCGGGGCAGAAAAGGCACGGCTCCGCATGCTGATAATGTGATACTTTATAAAGACCGGTGAAAATGGATATAAAGCCTTTATGATTCGGAAAAACGAACTTTATTTTTTGTGGGATGCGGATTTACGCATCCGCGGCAAGGGCGAGAAAGGCGCGGAAAATGGCCTCGCCGTCCACCGTATCCGGGCGGCGGTGCTGAAAGCCCATACGCTCGGGGTGGAACTGCACGCCGATGACACGGCCGTTTTCGTGGATGATCCCCTCGTTCACGCCGTCGGGGCTGACGCAGGCGGCGAGCAGTCCCCGGCCGAGCTGGCCTGCCGCCTGATGGTGCGCGCTGTTCACGGAAAACGCATCGCCGTACAGCGCCTGCAGGAACGGGTGGCAGGCGCGGACGGCGTGCACGTTATCGCCCGCCTCACCGCGGTCGACGTGGCGCGCCGGCTCGGCAACGTCCTGAATCAGATCGCCGCCGAATGCGACGTTCAGCACCTGATGCCCGCGGCAGATGCCGAGGACCGGCCGGCCGCTCGAGAAAAAACGACGCACCAGCGTGAGCTCATCGCGGTCGCGGCTGTCGTCGATGCCGCGGCTCGCCGTGTTCGCCTGCCCGTAGAG
>URQJ01000089.1 GCA_900549945.1 uncultured Oscillospiraceae bacterium | reverse complement strand
GGCGGAATACGGCGTGCCGATCATCGCGGACGGCGGCATCAAGTACAGCGGCGATATCGTCAAGGCGCTTGCCGCCGGTGCGAGCGTCGTCATGCTCGGCTCGCTGGTCGCGGGCTGCAAGGAGGCCCCGGGCGAATACGAGCTGTATCAGGGCCGCCAGTTCAAGGTGTACCGCGGCATGGGCTCGCTCGGCGCGATGGGCAAGGGCTCGAGCGACCGCTACTTCCAGGGCAACAACAAGAAGTTTGTTCCCGAGGGCGTCGAGGGCCGCGTCCCGTTCAAGGGACCGCTCGCTGACACGATCTACCAGATGATCGGCGGCCTGCGCTCCGGCATGGGCTACACCGGCTGTGCAACCATTCGGGAGATGCACGAGAAGGCGCAGTTTGTGCGCATTACCGGCGCCGGCCTCAAGGAAAGCCACCCGCACGACATTCAAATTACGAAGGAAGCGCCGAACTACTCCTTCCACAGCTAAGCAAAGCACGAATAAAACCGCGCCCTGTTCTCTGCGGAGAGCAGGGCGCTTTTTCACCGGAAAGCGGCGGCCCGCCGCGGATATGCCGGAAAAGGAGAACATATGCGAATCAGAGCCTATCAATCAAAGGACTGCGCCGCGCTGGCAGCGCTGTTTTACAACACGGTCCACACCGTCAACGCGCGCGACTACACGCAGGCGCAGCTCGATGTGTGGGCGACCGGGCATGTCGACCTCGCGGCGTGGGACCGCTCGTTTTTGGCGCACAATACGTTTGTGGCCGAGCTGGACGGCGTGATCGCCGGCTTCGGCGACATCGACGAAACCGGCTACCTTGACCGGCTGTACGTCCACAAGGATTATCAGCGGCGCGGGGTTGCGGCAGCGCTCTGCGACGCCATGGAGCGAACGGTGCCGGGAAAGATCGTCACGCATGCGTCCATCACCGCGCGGCCTTTTTTTGAGGGGCGCGGGTACACGGTTGTTCGGGCGCAGCAGGTCGAGCGGCAGGGCGTTTTGCTGACAAACTATGTGATGGAAAAGGCACAGCCGGCGTAAGCCTGATCCGTGCGGAAGCGCCGCGCAGGCGCAGGGGGTTCCTCAAAATAAAACAGGCGCGGCCTCCGTTTGAATGGGGCCGCGCCTGTTTTTCTATGTAACAGAAAGTGGATCGGATTATTTCCGGCTGCGGTTCAGCTTGTCCGCGTAGCAGAAGATCGCAAAGCCGATCACGAAGATCACCGCGATCGCGCCGACGGCGAGGCTCTCGTTACCGGTGGTCTGACTGACGACGGCGACGATCAGCGTGCCGAGAAACGCCGCCCCCTTGCCGCAGATGTCGAAGAGGCCGAAATATTCGCCGCTCTTCTCGGCCGGGATGATCTTTGCAAAATAGGAGCGGGAGAGCGCCTGAATGCCGCCCTGAAACATGCCGACCGCGACGGCGAGCGTCCAGAACTGCCACTGGTGCTGCAAAAAGATCGCGAAAACTGCGATGCCCGTGTAGGCGAGGACGCAGATCTTGATGAGCAGGCCGGTTCTGTACTTGGCGGAGAGCCGCCCGAACAGGATTGCGAACGGGAACGCGACGAGCTGCGTCAAAAGCAAGGCGAGCAGCAGGCCGGTCGAGTCGAGCCCCACGGCTGTGCCGTAGGCCGTCGCCATCTCGATGATCGTGTACACGCCGTCGATGAAGAAGAAAAACGCCAGCATAAAAATGAAAATGTGCTTCTCGCGGCGGATGTTCTTGAAGGTGCGGACGAACCGGCGCAGCGTTTCGGAGAGCTTCGCGCCGCTCGCCTCGGAATAGGCGGTGTGGCGGTAGGTTCGAAGCAGCGGGACCGTCAGCACGACCCACCACACGGCGGTGATCAGAAAAGCGATCAGCATCGCGGTGGGCTGGGAAATGCCGAGCTTCTCGTAAAACAGCACGATCACGATCGAGACGATAAACGGGATGCAGCTTCCGATGTAACCAAAGGCATAGCCGAGCGAGGAGACCTTGTCCATACGCGCCTCGGTCGTGATTTCGGGCAGCATCGCATCGTAAAAGACGTTTGCGGAGGAGTAGCCGACCTTCGCGACGACGAAGATCACGAGAAAGGACATCCAGCCCCAAGCGAGACCGAGACATGCGCAGCCGAGCGCGCCGAGGGCGAGTGATGCGGTGAACAGGATCGGTTTCACGTTCCGGCGGTCGGCCAGCGTGCCGAGCAGAGGCGCGGAAAGCGCGACGATCAGCGTAGAGACGGAGCCGGCGTATCCCCACGCCGCAAGGTAATCGCTGTCGGAAATGCCGTCGGCGGAGGCCAGCGCGTTGAAATAAATCGGGATAATCGTGGAAATCAGCAGAATGAACGCGGAATTTCCGACATCGTACAGAATCCACGCCTTTTCGCCGCGCGTCAGTTTGAATTTGTCCATGTTCTCAGTCCTCTTTCTCGTTTTAAATTGGTGTGCATGGGATGCAAAGGGGAGAGCGGCGCACGCTTCGCCGCCGGGGATATATTTAGCTTACCGCGTCAGCCTTCAAAGGTTTTGTCGAAATCCAAGCCGGCGGGCTTGCCGCTTTCGAGGTAGCCGTCCGCCTCGAGGAACAGCCGCTGCACGAGCGCCAGCGCTTCCTCGTACAGGGCGTACATCCGCGCGTCGCTTTCGGCGAGCGCCGCATCGCGCTTCTCGCTCATCATCATGTCGGCGATCGCGTCGTGGTGCAGCGTGACGTAGAGCCCCTTGTCGATCACGGCGCGCAGCGCCCGGTTTCGACTGTAGAGCACGCGCCCGTAAAACACCATGGATTTAAGGCTTTTTTCCACAATATCGGTCACGGCCGGTGGATAAAACGGCGCAATTACGGCGGCATTGCGGCGCGTCGTCTCAAAGTGCCCGCAGGGGTCGAACGTCAGCGGATCGATGCCGTCCCGCGTGAGCAGCGCGCGGTCGAAGGCTGTTTCAACGGCGGCGTGCGTTACATCGTATTCGGCCATCGCCTCGGCCACATAGGGATGGCAGAGCGAATCAAGCGCGAAATGGCACAAAAGTCCGTAGAGATACGCGCGTGCGGCGGGTTTATTCTTTGCGGCGGCGATCACTTTTTTGCCGCGCGCGAGAAATTCCCGGCCCGATTTGTGGTGCGCCTCGTGGCCGATGCGGTTCACGCGGTTGGGCAGGATGGGGCGGTAGAAGAAAAAGAGATCGGGGCCGTGCAGGCCGATGTCGAACAGCGCGCGGTTCTCGCGGCAGAGCGTCTGTATGGCAGAGGGCGTGCTCTCGAGCGCTGCGATTTCAAGCGCTTCGCAGCCGAAGCGGTAGTGGGCGTAAAAAGCGGGCATGGGGTTCACCGGTCCTTCTTATAGTTTGAATGGGGGCGAGAGGCCGCTGGGCAGACCCGGAGTGGCCGTTCATCTGCGCCGGCAGGGACGCCGCCGCAGAAAGGCCGGCGCGCGGCCGAAAGAGTATATCTCTATCATAACCGTTTCCTGTAAATTTTACAATCGCCGGAATGTAAAACCGCGGGGAATTTTTTTGTTTCTTTGAATAAAGCCGCTTTTTTGAACTCTTTTTTTCTGTGCGCTCTTGCCAGAAAAGGGAAAATAGATTATGATAAAAAGGAAAAAAACAAAGCCTGCGGGGCGCGTGGCGTTTTGCCGTAGCCTGCGCCTGCCGCCTTTCCGGCGGCCTGAATGAACAGAAAGGAAAGATGCCAAATGAATCCGTATACACTTGATCTCGACCGCTACGCCGCTCTGGCGCGGCAGACCGTCGCGGAGGGCTGCGTGCTGCTCAAAAACGACGGCAAGGCCCTGCCGATCCGCAAGGGCGAGCGCGTTTCCGTGTTCGGCAGAATCCAGTTCGACTACTACAAGAGCGGCACGGGCTCCGGCGGCGCGGTCAACACGCGGTATGTCACCGGCATTCTCGACGCGCTGAAGGGCTGCCCGGACGTCGCCGTCAACGAAAAACTCGAAACGGTCTACCGCGATTGGGTTGCGGAGCATCCGTTTGAAAAGGGCAAGGGCTGGGCGCAGGAGCCGTGGTGTCAGGAGGAAATGCCGGTTTCCGCGGCGCTCGCCGCAGAGGCCGCCGCGCAGTCGGATCTCGCGCTCGTCATCATCGGCCGCACCGCCGGCGAGGATAAGGACAACAGCCCAACCGAGGGCAGCTACCTGCTCACGCAGACCGAGGAGCAGATGCTCGAGACGGTCTGCGGTGCGTTCAAGCGCGTTGCCGTGCTGCTGAACGTCGGCAACATCATCGACATGAAGTGGGTCGCAAAGTACGACCCCGCGGCTGTCCTCTATGTGTGGCAGGGCGGTCAGGAGGGCGGCGCCGGCGTGCTGGATGTTCTGACCGGCGCGGTCTCCCCGAGCGGCAGGCTCAGCGACACGATCGCCATCGACATCGCGGACTACCCCTCGAGCGAGGGCTTCGGCGACCCCGAGAAGGTCGTCTACAAGGAGGACATCTACGTCGGCTACCGCTACTTCGAGACGTTCGCGAAGGACCGTGTGTTGTACCCGTTCGGCTTCGGCCTGTCCTACACGACGTTCGACATGGAGGTCGCGGGCTTTGAATCGGACGGCGAGACCGTTAAGGAGGTCGTGATCGTCAAAAATACCGGCGACGTCCCGGGCAAGCAGGTCGTGCAGGTCTATGCCGAGGCGCCGCAGGGCAGGCTCGGCAAGGCGGCGCGCAGCCTGTGCGCGTTCAAAAAGACCGCCGAGCTGCAGCCCGGCGAGAGCGAGGCCGTGGAAATCGCGTTTGAGATCGCATCGCTTGCGTCGTACGACGACAGCGGCGTCACCGGCCACAAGTCGGCCTATGTGCTTGAGACCGGCACCTACAACATCTATACGGGCGCGTGCGTCCGCTGTGCGTCGCTGAGCGGCAGTTTTGAGATCGCGGAGGATACCGTCGTCGAGCAGCTCACCGAGGCCTGCGCGCCGGTCGCCGCGTTCGACCGCATGCACGCGAAACTCGAGAACGGCGCGTACACGGTCGCATGGGAGCCGGTTCCGCAGCGCACCTACAGCATGGCGGCGCGCAGCGCGGCGGCCATGCCCGCCTGCCTGCCCTACAGCGGCGACAAGGGCATCAAGCTCGGCGACGTGTTCGACGGCAAGGCCGATCTCGACGAATTCATCGCGCAGATCCCGACCGAGGATCTGATCTGCCTCATCCGCGGCGAGGGCATGAACTCGCCGAAGGTCACGGCCGGCACCGGCGGCGCGTTCGGCGGCGTCACGCAGAACCTGCTCGATTTCGGCATCCCGACGGCCTGCTGCTCGGACGGCCCCTCCGGCATCCGCATGGACTGCGGCTCGATCGCGTTCAGCCTGCCGAACGGTACGCTGCTCGCCTGCACGTTCAGCGAGGAGCTGAATGAGGAGCTGTTTGCGATGCAGGGCCTCGAGCTCAGGAAAAACCGCATCGACACGCTGCTCGGGCCGGGCCTCAACATCCACCGCAACCCGATGAACGGCCGCAACTTCGAGTATTTCTCCGAGGACCCGCTGCTCACCGGCAAGATGGCGGCGGCCCAGCTGCGCGGCATGCACCGCTGGGGCACGACCGGCACGGTCAAGCATTTCGCCTGCAACAATCAGGAGTTCCACCGCACCGATATCGATTCGATCGTTTCGGAGCGCGCGCTGCGCGAAATCTATCTGCCGGCGTTCAAGATGGCGGTCAAGGAGGGCGGCGCGTACTTTGTGATGTCCACCTACGGCGCGCTCAACGGCCTGTGGACTGCCAGCAATTACGACCTGCTCTCGACGGTGCTCCGCGGGGAGTGGGGCTTCGACGGCGCGGTGATGACCGACTGGTGGGCCAAGGGCAGCGACGAGGGCGAGGCCGGCACGCGTGAAAACGTGGCGGCGCAGGTGCGCGCGCAGAACGACCTCAACATGGTCAACGCGGATTCGGCCTCGAACAGTCAGGGCGACAACATGCCCGAGGCGATCAAAGACGGCCGCCTGAGCCGCGAGGCGCTCGTGCGCGCGGCGAAAAACATCTGCGTTTCCATCATGAAATCGCCCGTCATGGAGCGCAGCCTCGGCCGCGTCAGCGATGAGGAGCGCGCGGCGGCAGAGGCGGAAGCGGCGTCCGGCGATTTCGCCGCCTGCGACGTCGAGTACCAGTCGATCGACGACGGCGCACCGCTTGACCTCGCAAAGCTCGACACCGAAAAGGGCGTGTCTACCGTGTTCGGCATCCGCTACACGAAGAACGGCAAGTACAAGTTCTCGATGCGTGTGAAGGCAGACGCCGGCGAAGTGGCGCAGATCCCGATGTCGATCTTCATCGACGGCATGCTGCGCGGTATGATTATGATCAACGGCACGAACGGTGAGACGATCACCGCAGAGCAGGACATCAGCGTGCTGTTCGGCGGCACGAATTACCTCAAGCTCTATTTCGGCCAGTCCGGCATGGAAATCGAGGAGATCCGCCTCATCTGCACGGAGCCGTTTGAGCGCCCGTAAGATTTAGAATAAAGCGAGCCCCGCTGTTTTTCCGTCTGGAGAAGCGGCGGGGCTTCCGCGCGCCGCAGAAAAGACTTCCGGCGTGTCCGGCAAGAAAAAAGCGGCGTGAAAGGGCGAAACCGATAACCGTCTTGACTGCGGCCGGGAAATGCCTATATAATAAGAAGAAAAAAGACACGCGTCAGAAAGGGCTGGTCCAAATGAAACGCTGGAAAATATCGGAGGTGCCGCACCTCGTGCACGGGCGGACGAACGGGGAGACGGACCCGCTCACCTTGTTCTGGACGGCCTCGGGGCTTGAGTTCAATGTCCGCGCGGCGGAGCTCTGGGTGGAGCTGCACGCAGACTGGTCGGCCTATGAGCCGTGGTTCAGCTTCGCCGTGAACGGCGAATTTCTGTCCCGCCGCATGGCGGAAAGGGGAACGCACCGCGTCTGTGTTTTCCACGGCATGAATCCGGAAACGGTCAAAAACGTGCGGATCGTGAAGGATACGCAGGCGATGAGCGGCGACCCCGAAAGCCTGCTGCAAATCTGCGCGCTGGAGACGGACGGCGGCTTTGAGCCGGTGAAGCCGCGTGCATTAAAGCTCGAGTTTATCGGCGACAGCATCACGAGCGGCGAGGGCGACATCGGCGCGAAAGCCGAGGAGGACTGGGTCCCCATGTTTTTCAGTGCCGAAAACAACTACGCGGTGATGACGGCGCGGGCGCTGGACGCCGACGTGCGCGTGCTCTCGCAGAGCGGCTGGGGCGTCGGCTGCGGGTGGGACAACAACCCGCGCAACGCAATCCCGCCCGTATACGAGGCGGTCTGCGGTCTGCTCTCCGGCGAACGCAATGCGGCGCTCGGCGCGCACCGGCCCCATGATTTCGCCGCGTGGCAGCCCGATTATATCTTCATCAACCTTGGCACGAACGACTGCGGCGCGTTCAGCCAGCCCGCATGGTGCGACGCCGAGACCGGCGAGTGCTTTCAGAACCGCCGCGCGGCGGACGGCAGTCCCTGCGCGGCGGATGTCGAGCGCCTGCAGGAGAAGGTGAAAGCATTTCTGCGCACGCTGCGGCGCTGCAATCCAAGAGCGCGGCTCGTCTGGATTTACGGCATGCTGGGGCTTGAGCTTGCGCCCGCACTGGAGGCCGCTGTGGCGGCGTACCGGGCGGAGAGCGGCGACAGCCGTGCCGTATTCCTGCCGCTTACAGACGATATCGAGAACCGCGGCTGCCGGAACCACCAGATCGGAAGAGCACACGTCTGAACTCCAGTCACGGCATAGAACTCGTATGCC
>URQJ01000088.1 GCA_900549945.1 uncultured Oscillospiraceae bacterium | reverse complement strand
GAAACGCCGAGGATCGCGGCCGCCGCGCCGAACGCGCAGATCAGCCGCTGCGCGCCGGCGGCATCCTGCACGGCATGCCCGAGCACCGTGCCCGATACGGCGAATTCGCGGCTGCAATGCGCCATCACGAAATACGCGCCGCTCAGGCCGAACAGCAGCTTCGCAAGCGCCTCGATCACCTGCGAGACCGTCGTCGGCGTCATGTTGCGCAGCCCCTCGTAATAGCCGCGGTACACAGCCGCGAGGCTGCAAAGCAGAACCGAGGGCGCGAGGGCGAGCATCGCGGGCAGCGCCCCCGCATTGCCGACGGCCCGCGTGTAGAGCGGCGCGCCGAGCACCATCAGCGCTGTGCCGACGGCGCCGGTCAGAAGGAAGATCGGCGCCGCCACGCTCTTGATGCGGCGTACGTCGCGCCAGCGGCCAAGCGAATCATTCTCCGAAACCATGCGCGAAACCGCCACCGGGAAGCCCGCCGTGGCGATGCTGAAAATCACGTTGTAAAAGCTGTACGCTGTGCTGAAATACCCCATGCCGTCCTCCGTGATCACGGTGGAAAGCGGGATCTTGAACAGCGCGCCGATCACCTTGACGAGCAGCACGCCCGCCGTGAGCAGCAGCGCGCCGTGCAGAAAGCTCTGGCGCACATGCGCCGCAGGCTGTTTCCGAACCATAAAACAAACTCCGTTTCGTCTCGCGCCGCGTCTGCGGCGGCCAAATTTAACCCGCGAAAGAGGAGGAAAGAGTGCGCCTCTTTCCTCCCTGTTTTACGTCCGGCAGGCACAGCCTGCTGCTTTTCACTTTCCTTGCGGCGAAATTACGCCTCCCTGTTTTCGTTTTCCTCCGGCTTCTCCGCCGGGGTCTCCTCTGCGGCGGCCTCAGCAGGCGCTTCGGCGGGAGCTTCCGGCGCGGCCGGCGCCGCGTCTGCGCCGAGCTTCATGCCGCAGTGGCTGCAAAACGTCGCTTCCATCTCCATCTGCTTGCCGCAGCACGGGCAGGTGACCTTGTTCTGCAGCGCCGAGAGCTGTGCGGACACCGCCGTAAGCTGCGTGTACAGGTCGTCGATGCCGGCGACCTTTTCCTCAAGCTCCGCCTCGTCGGCCGAACCTGCCTTCTTCGCCTCGTAAATGAACTGACCGAGCTCCTGATAGCGGCGGCTGATCTCGCCGTTAAGCTCCGAAAGATTGATTCTCAGCTTGGACATATCCACAAACTGGCCCGCCATCTTGCCGACGGTCTGCGCTGCGGATTTTGCGTTGATAACAACATCGTCTAAAATACCCATAATCCTATTCTCCTTTATAACAAATACTCGGGCCGCCGTTTTCCCGCGGCTCTGTCTACATTATAGCGCAGAAATCACAAAAAAGCAAATGACAAACGCGCCGGTTTGTAAAGAAAGATTGAACATTTCCTTACAATTTACTTACTCCGCGCGCTTTTCGGCTTTTGGGCCGAGGAATTCGCGCAGCATCGAGTTTTCCGGCACGAGGCCGGGCTCCACCGGCTCGAAGCGCATCAGGCGCGCATCGAGGTCGCGCGCCTTGCGGTAATGCGGGCTGTCCTCGGGAATGCGGCGCAGCAGCGGGATCACCGAGGAGCGCAGCACGCACGGCTCGTAGATGTGGATCGAGTTGACCGTGTAATCCGCCGACATGCGGTAGGGGCGGATGTATTTGTCCTCGCCCGCAACGACGTTCGGCCACATGGAGAGCGTGCGCTCCGCCGACGTGTTGCGGAACTGCACGTCGCGCGCGATGCGGCGGATCAGCCGCAGATCCATCGGCGAAATCACCTCGCCGTTCGCATCCTTGATCTGCTGCTTGACGCTGACGTACAGCTTGATCGCGCTGCCCTCGGGCAGATCCTTCGTAAAGATCGGGTTCAGCGCGTGGATGCCCTCCATGATGACAAAACCGTTCCCGCGCAGATCGAGCTTCCGCGCGTTGAGGCGCCGCTCGCTCGTCGTAAAATCATAGGCGGGCAGCATGCACGCCCCCCGGTCGATCACAGAGCGGATGCACGCGCGCACAAGTTCGATATCGAGCGCATTGACCGTCTCATAATCGCGCTCGCCGCTCGGCAGCACGGGCATCTGCTCGACGCCGAGGTAAAAATCGTCGAGCGAGACGATCTCGGCCTTCAGCCCGAGCGCCGCGAGGTAATCGCGCAGCAGGTGCGCCGTCGTCGTCTTTCCGCTTGAGGACGGCCCCGCGAGCATGCAGACCTTCGCCGTGCCGTAATGCGACACGATATTGCGCGCGATGTTGCGCAGGTGCTCGCGGTAGGCGTCCTCCACCTCGTCGATCATCGCCTTGGGGCGCAGCAGCGCCGCATCGTTGATCTGCTCGAGGTGGTTGATGTATTTAACGTATCCGCTTGCGAAATTGCTCATACTGCCTGCCGATGCCTTCCTTTCTTTCCAAAATCTCCCCGTAGCGGCTGATATACTCATATGAGTATTTAAAGTTAAAAATACGCGTGAGATCCTCCGAATACGGGTCCTTCAGCTTTGTAACGCCGCCCGCACCGCAGGCGAGCACCGTTTCCGTTTCATCCATCGTGAAAATATTGTAGGCGCAGACGAAGCCCGGCTTCGCCCAGCCCGTGTTTTCAAGGTTGCCCGCCATGCGGCTCTGGCGGTAGAGGTAGTACGGCGAAAGGCCGTGCGCCGTGAGCCGTTCCTCCGCGTAGGCCATCATGCGGTCGGCGAGCGCCGCGTCAGCGTGCGCCCGGTTGATCTCGCCGCTCTGCGTGATGCGCGAGGAACGCTTGAGCGCCAGCGCGTGCACGGTCACATTTTCCGGGTCGAGCGCGAGCACCTTCTCAATCGTGTCGCAGAAGCTCTCGTAGGTGTCGCCCGGCAGGCCGACGATCAGATCCATGTTGATGTTCGTGAAGCCGACCGCGCGCGCAAGCCGAAACGCCTCGACCGTCTGCTGCGCCGTGTGGCGTCGGCCGATGTTCTCGAGCACGCTGTCCTGCAAGGTCTGCGGGTTGATGCTGATGCGCGTGACGCCGCCCTGAAAGAGCGCCTCCAGCTTTTCGCGGTCGATCGTATCCGGCCGTCCGGCCTCCACCGTGAATTCCGTGCAGGCCGAAAGGTCGAATGCGGCGCGCACCGTTTCGATCATCGCACGCAGCTGCTCCGCCGAGAAGGTGGTCGGTGTGCCGCCGCCGACGTACACCGCGCGCAGACGAAGCCCAAGCGTGCGGACGCAGTCCGCCGTGGCCCGGATTTCCTCGAGGAGCAGCGCGTGGTACTGCGGGATCTGCCTTTTCGTCTTTTCCACGCTCTGCGAAACGAACGAGCAGTACGCGCAGCGCGTCGGGCAGAACGGCACCGAGATATACAGCGCGCAGTCGTTCTCCCCGACGTCCGCCGTAACGGGCGCCTCCTCGCGGAGCGTGCGCACCGCGAGGGCAGTTTTCTCGGCGGAGACGAAATATTTCTCCCTAAACAGCCGCTCGGCCTCCGTTTCGCCGAAGCGCGCCGCAAGCTGGCGCAGGAGCTTGATCGGGTGGATGCCGGTCAGCATGCCCCAGCGCGGCGTTTTGCCCGTATGGCTGCACAGCGCCTCAAAAAGCAGCGCCATCAGGCCGTATTCGTCCTCCCCGCCCTGCGGCGCGGTGCGCGCCGTCTCGCCGCTTTCGTCCTGAATGCGGACGGTATACGCCCCGTCCGCCACCGCCGTGTACACCGCACGGGGCTGCGGCGCCTCTGCCTCCGCGCTGTGCAGCGTCACGACCGGGTCGAACGGAAAAAAGACGCGGCAAAGATTTTCCGCCTCATAATGGTATGGATGGTCGATAACAAAAAGATACATAAGCTGGTTTCCTTATACGAAAAATTTCCGCGCGGTCAGAGGTACGGATTCCGCCGCTTTTCCTCCAAAAGGCGCGTTACCGGGCCGTGGCCGCCGCAGATGGCGGGGTCGCCCGGCAGCGCCGCGATCTTTTGAAGGGATTTCGCCAGCGCAGCTTCATCTCCGGTCGGCAGGTCACACCGGCCGACCGAATAGCCCATCAGCGTGTCGCCGGTAAAAACGGCCTCGGGCGTGACATAGCAGCAGCCGCCCGCCGTGTGCCCCGGCGTGTGCAGGACGCACACCTGAATCGAGCCGACGGAAAACTGCTCGCCGTCGTCAAGCAGGCGGTCCACCGCGCAGGTGATCGGCCTTTGCAGCATCAGGAGCGAGCCGTTTTTCCCCGGGTCTGCCGCAAAAGCGGCCTCCGTGCGAAAGGCCGTGACCGGCGCGCCGGTCAGCGCGCGCAGACGACCGGCGCCCTCGATATGGTCGAAGTGCCCGTGCGTCAGCAAAATATGGCGCACCTTGTATTTTGCGGCCTCGGCGAGCAGCCGGTCGTCCACGAAGCCGGGGTCGATAACCGCGGCCTCACCTGAAGCCTCGTCGATCAGAAAATAGCAGTTTTCGGCGAGCGGGCCGCCTGTGATACAGAGATAACGCATAAAAACCTCGCCTTTCCGCCGGGGCTCAGCTCCGGTCGATCGAAATCACGCCGCGGATCTTTGAAAGCCGATCGATCACCTGCTGCAAATGCGCCATGCCGTTGATCGAGATCGTCGCCGAGATCAGCGCGTTTTCGGTGTTCTTGATCTCGCGTGAATTCAGGGTGTGGATGAAAATGTGCATGTTAAAGAGCTGCTGCGTCACGTCGGCGAGCAGGCCGGAGCGGTCTGTGGAGACGATGTGCAGCGTCGATTTGAATTCCTCCTTGACCTCGCCGGCCCAGTGTGCGCGCACCCAGCGCTCCGGCTCGGGACATGCCGTGAAATCCTTCGGCACGTTCGTGCAGCTCCGCTTGTGGATGGAAACGCCGAAGCCGCGCGTGATGAAGCCGATGATCTCGTCGCCCGGCAGCGGGTTGCAGCAGCGGGAAAACTTGATCAGGCAGTTATCCATGCCCTCGACAAGCACGCCGCCCGCCGCCTTTTTATTCGCCGCCTGCGGCGACTGCTGCGAAATATCCGCCTGCTTTTCGGCGGGCTTCAGGTATTTCTGGTATTCCTCCTTGACGCGCGGCAGGATTTTCCAAAGCTGAATGCCGCCGTAGCCGATCGCGGCGTAGAAATCATCCGGCGTCGCGCAGCTGTGGCGGCGGCCGGCGCTGTCGAGCATAAACTGCATCAGCTCGTCGCTCAAAACGATATTGCTGCGCTTGAATTCGCGCTCAAGCTCCGCCCTGCCCTCGACGATGTTTTCCTCGCGCTTCTCCTTTTTAAACCACGTGCGGATCTTGTTGCGCGCCTCGCTTGTGCGCACGAGCGAAAGCCAATCGCGGTTCGGGCCGCGGCCGACCTCTTTTGTTGTCAGGATCTCGATGATCTCGCCGGTCTTGACCTTGTAGTCGAGCGGCACGATCTTCTGGTCCACCTTGGCGCCGACCATGCGGTTGCCGACGGCCGAGTGGATCGCATAGGCGAAATCGATGACTGTGGAGCCCATCGGCAGGTTGATCACATCGCCCTTCGGCGTGAACACGAACACCTCCTCGGGCGCGAGATCCGTCTTGATCGAGCGCACGAGATCGGTGACGTCCTCGCTCTCGGACTGGTTGTCGAGCATGTTGCGGATCCACTGCAGGCGCGCCTCGAGCGAATCCGGCTTTTCGTTGCCGCTCGTCATGCCGAGCTTGTATTTCCAATGCGCCGCAATGCCGTATTCCGCGGTGTGGTGCATCTCCCACGTGCGGATCTGCACCTCAAACGGGATGCCTTCCTTGCTGATGACGGTCGTGTGCAGCGACTGGTACATGTTCTGCTTCGGCGTGGAGATATAATCCTTAAAGCGGTTCGGCAGCGGCGTGAACATGTCGTGCACAATGCCGAGCACGTTGTAGCAGTCGATGATCGTGTTAACGATGACGCGCAGGGCGAACACGTCGTAGATCTCGTCGAAGCTCTTGCCCTGAATGAACATCTTGCGGTAAATGCCGTTGATGCTCTTGACGCGCCCCTCGATGTAGACGCCGGGAATCAGCGGCTTCACGCGGCTGCGGATCAGCTCCTTCGTGCTCTCTACGAACTGCTTGCGCCGGGAGCTGCGCGCCTCGAGGTTCTCCTCGATCTCATGGTAGGCGATCGGGTCGAGGTATTTTAAGGAGACGTCCTCCATGTATTCCTTGACGGTGCGCATGCCGAGCCGGTGGGCAATCGGCGCGTACACCTCGAGGCATTCGAGCGCCTTGTCGCGCTGCTTCTGCGGGGAAACGTATTCGAGCGTGGAGAGGTTGTGCATGCGGTCCGCAAACTTAATGATGATGACGCGGATGTCCTCCGACATCGCCATCAGCATTTTTCTGAGGTTTTCCGCCTGCTGCTCCTCGCGCGAGGAGAACGGGATCTTGCCGAGCTTTGTGACGCCCTCGGTCAGGTTTGCAATTTCCTTGCCGAACAGCTTCGCGATCTCGTCGTACGTGTACGAGGTATCCTCGATGACGTCGTGGAGCAGGCCGGCAACGACCGACGGCGTATCCATGCCGAATTCGATCAGCTTGCACGCCACGGCGATCGGATGGATGATGTACGGCTCGCCGGACTGGCGCTCCTGCTCCTTGTGCGCTTCGAGCGCAAATTTGTAGCCCTTCTCGATCAGCGCGAGATCATATTCCTTGCCGCTCGACGTTGCGAGCTGCACGAGGTCCGCATAGGTTTTGGATGCTGCTGCCATCTTCTCTCCTCCTTTATTTGGCGCCGCCTGCGCGCTATTGCAGCGCCTGCAGGACGGGAGATTGCGTAATATCGGTTTTACCGCTTGTTTCCAGAATTTCTGCCGTGAGCCGGCCGTCGGAAAGCGCGCTGCGGATGAGGCCGCGCTCCTCGAACGCATCGACCGCCGTGCACAGCCGCCCGAGCGTGCAGTCCGGCCCGAGCCGCGCTGCAAGCCGGAGGAGCTCTATGGGCTTTCCGCCCTGCGCGCGCAGCGCCCGGTACGCCGCCGCCAGAAAGGCGCGGTCAGGCAGAAGGCGCGCCTTATCCTGTGCAGAGAGCGTTTCCCCGCGCCGGCACGCCGCGTAGCGCGCGAGCGAAGCGATGTTTTTCTCCGTGTCGAAGCCCGCGGGCTTCATATCGCGCACGATCACGGTCAGCGACTGCTGGCCGCGGAATTCCCGCGCCTCAAGCTGCACCGCGAGGTCGAGCCGGTCTCCCGGCGCATACGCGAATTCCTCCGGCCTTGTGTTGAAGCGCATCGCGGTGAGCACCGCGCCGTTCTTCTCCAGCGTGAGGCGCAGGTGCCCGCCGCCGCCCACGGCCGAAATATCGCACAGGTTCATATTGTAAAGCCCAAACACGGGCTGGGGGTTGCCGTTTCCAAAGGGCTCGAGCCGCCGGAGGCTCTCGACCATCGCGACTGAGAGCGCCGCCGGGTTCAGCTTGCAGTCGAGCGTGACGGTCTGCGCCGGCATCTGCGGGAATTTCTCCGCCGCATACGCGTTGATCGCCGCGCGGAACGCGTCGATCCGGTCGCCTAGGAGCGTCACGCCCGCAGCCATCGGGTGGCCGCCGTATTTGATGAGCAGGTCGCCGCAGGCGCAGATCGCCTCAAACAGAGAGAACCCCTCCACGCTGCGCCCGCTGCCCTTTGCCTCCGATTCGCCGCGTGAAATCACAATGCACGGCTTGCCGAAGCGGTCGGTGATGCGCGAAGCCACGATGCCGATCACGCCGTGGTGCCAGCCTGCGCCGTCCACAACGATCACGCGGTCCTCCGAAAGCCCGCGCGCCTCGATGTCCGCGAAGGCAGCCTCGGAGATCGCTGCCTCCACGCGGCGGCGCTCCTCGTTGTCCGCGCAGATCTCGGCGGAAAGCCGTGCGGCCTCGCCGTCATCCACGCTCGTCAAAAGCCGCACCGCGCGCTC
>URQJ01000087.1 GCA_900549945.1 uncultured Oscillospiraceae bacterium | reverse complement strand
ACCGGCGGCGTGGCGGCCGCGGCTGCGGGCATTGCCGCCGCGGTTGCCTTCGGCTATCTCGCGGCGCTGTTCGCAAAACCGGGGGATAAGGCCTAGCGGCGCAAAACGAAAAACAGCAGAAAACGGACGGCTGCCATCGAATCGGGCAGCCGTCCGTTTTGCTGTGCGCTTTTTCCCTTGACAAATGGTTTTTTCGCGGCTATAATCAAAATGGTTCTTTTAAAAACAGTTTCTAATAAAACTAAGGGGAGCGGATAGATGGAACGAATCACGGAATACCTCAGCCACATCCGGCGCACGATGAAGCTGCATGAAAGCCTCCTGAAAACGATCTGCGGGCGGTATGGCCTCACACTTGTAGAGGCGCAGGTCGTGAGCTTTCTGCACAACAACCCGACAAAGGACACGGCCGGCGATATTGTGGAGCTGCGCATGCTCTCAAAGGGCAATGTCTCGCAGGCGGTTGAAAGGCTGATTCAGAAATCGATGCTGGCGCGCAGCCCGGATGCGGCGGACCGGCGGAAAATCCACCTGCGCCTTTTGGCGGCGTCGGCGCCGGTCACGAAAGAGATCGACGCACTGCAGGAGCAGTTTCATGCCGCGGTGTTTCAGGGGCTCAGCCCGGAGGAGTACGCGCAGTTTGAGGCGCTCAATCGCCGCGTGATAAAAAACGTCGAGCGCGCCGCACAGAAAAAAACGCCGGAAAATGACGGTGAATAGGGGGATACACCATGGAGAAGGATAAGGATTTTTTGGCTAAGGAGCCTGTGGGAAAGCTCCTGCTGCGCCTTGCGCTGCCGACGGTGCTCGCGCAGCTTATCAACATGCTGTACAATATTGTCGACCGCATGTATATCGGGCATATTCCGGAAGAGGGCGCCATGGCGCTGACCGGCGTCGGCGTCTGTATGCCGCTGATTATGATCGTCGCGGCCTTCGCGGCGCTGGTCGGCAACGGCGGCGCGCCGCGCGCTTCCATTTTTATGGGACAGAGCGATTATGAAAGCGCGGAAAAGACGCTCGGAAACTGCTTTACGCTGCAGATTATCATCTCCGTTGTACTTACGGCTGTCCTGCTGATCTTTAACCGCACGTTTCTTCTGGCGTTTGGCGCGAGCGAAAAGACGATCGGCTATGCCGTGGATTACATGAATATTTACGCGATCGGCACGATTTTTGTACAGCTCACGCTCGGCATGAATGCGTTTATCACAGCGCAGGGCTTTGCAAAAACCGGTATGCTCTCCGTCTTGATCGGCGCGGCGGCGAATATCGTGCTCGATCCGCTCTTTATTTTTGCGTTTGATATGGGCGTGCGCGGCGCGGCGCTCGCGACGATCCTTTCGCAGGCCATGTCGTGCGCATGGGTGCTTCTGTTCTTGTTCGGCAAAAAGACGCAGCTTCGCCTGCGCCGCAGTCGGCTGGGGCTCGAGCCGAAAATCATTCTGCCAAGCCTTGCGCTCGGCCTGTCCGTCTTTATCATGCAGGCGAGCGAAAGCGTCATTTCCGTCTGCTTCAATGCCTCGCTGCTGCACTACGGCAGCGACATCGCCGTCGGCGCGATGACGATCCTCACGAGCGTCATGCAGTTTGCGATGCTGCCGCTGCAGGGCCTCGGGCAGGGCGCGCAGCCGATCATCAGCTATAATTACGGGGCGGGCAACGCACAGCGCGTTAAGAAGGCGTTCAGCCTGCTTTTGAAGGTCAGTCTCGCTTATGCGGCGCTGCTTTGGGCGGCCGTCATGCTTTTCCCGCAGGCGTTCGCCGCGATGTTCACTTCAGATGCGGCGCTGCTCGAATTCACGCGCACGGCTTTGCGCATCTATATGGCGTGTTCGGTGCTCTTCGGCATCCAGATGGCATGCCAGATGACGTTTACCGCGCTCGGCAAAGCGAAGGCCTCCATCCTTGTCGCCGTAATGCGCAAGTTCATTCTGCTGATTCCGCTGATCTACACGCTGCCGCATCTCCTTGCGTCTGACCCGACGACGGCCGTTTATCTCGCAGAGCCTGTGGCGGATTTCTTCGCCGTGTGCTTTACGGCCGTGCTCTTTTTCTTCCAGTTCCGCAAGGCGCTGCGGGAGATGGCGGGTCAGAGAGCCGGCTGAGGTATTCACCCGCGCTGTTGTCCAAAACAGAAAAAGCCCCCGCACGAAAATGAACGGTTCCGGATTGTGCAGATAGTTCAATCCGAAATGGTTCAAAATGTGCGGGGGCTTTGCAGACCTCTTACTGGATCGAGCCCTCGAGATATTCCTCCAGCTCCTCGTCCTGTCTCTTCTTGTCGAAATACGAAAATACCGCGAACGCCGCGGCGATAACAGCGACGGCCGCCGTGATGCAGCCGATGATCGTGAGCACTTTATTGAGGCATTTCATAAATAAATCCGTCCTTTCTGCGTGTCGTTTCACTTCCAGCGATGCGCCGCCGTGCAGCGCATCAAGTTATCTCTATCATACCCAAGTTTTTGTAAAATGTCAAATCTTTTTCAAACATCACCGCGGTTTTCTTGACAGTCCGTCAAAAAGCATATATCATATATTTCTGAGGTGTCGGCCGGTGAGCCGCGCGCCGGAATGCGGGGGTATAAGGATCAGGATGGGAACAAAAACTTTATCGACGGCCACAATCCGGGATGTGGCGCAGAAGGCGGGCGTGTCGCAGTCCACGGTGTCGCGCGTGCTGAATAAAACCGGCTACGTCAGCGCCGCCACGCGGGCGCGTGTCCTGCGGGCGGTCGAATCGCTCGATTATTCGCCGAGCGCCATCGCGGTGGGGCTTTCAAAATCCCGCTCGCGGATCATCGGCGTGATCGTGCCGCAGATCTTCTCCCCCTTTTTCAGCGAGCTTTTCTACACGGCGGATAAGATCGCAGAGCAGTACGATTACCGGCTGCTGCTGTGCAATTCGGATGCAAGCGCCGAGCGCGAACGCCGCCTGATCGACGACCTGCTCTCGTATAAGATCGCCGCGCTGTTTATCACGCCGGTCGAGGGGCCGGAGGGCGGAAACACCGCGTATCTCAACAGCATCCGCCGCAGCGGCATCCCGGTCGTCTGCGTGGACCGCGAGCCGGAGGGCATCGCGTGCGACGGCGTGTATATCGATAATTTCGGCGCCTGCTACGAGGCGACGCGCGAGGTGCTCGAGCACGGCTGGCGCAATATCGCCTATATGGCGGACCCGCCCATCTACGCGCCGGGCCGCCAGCGTTTGCAGGCGTTTGAGGCCGCGTGCCGCGAATTCGGCGCGGCGGTGCCGCCGGAGAACCGCATGCTCGCGCCGATCGAGGCCGTGCAGACGCGTGAGGCGTTTTTAAGGGAGATCGTGCACCGCGCGCACCCGCCGAAAGCGATCATCAATTTCTCAAAGGGCTGGGACGCCGCTATGCTGCGCACGATCACCTCGGCGGGGCTGCGCGTGCCGGAGGATATTTTCCTCACGGGCCTCGACGACGACGGCGCTTTGCAGGCCTACGGCTACTACACGAATTACACGCCGGGCACGCCCACGGTGGCGACCGCCGCGGCAAACCTTTTGATGGAGCGCACGCTATGTACCGGCCCGCTGCCCGCGCCGGTGCGCAACGCGATCCGCACGCACCTGAAAACCTTTTTGAAGCCGGGCGCCGCTCTGCCCGCGCCGGATGTGCCGCCGGCAGGCCCGAATACAACGAAACAGGGGTAACGAACAGACGATGAAATTTATCAAACCGAATTTTTATGACCGGTTCCGCTGCACGGCCTCCGCATGCAGCGACACGTGCTGCGCGGGCTGGGAGATCGACATAGACCCCGATACGAAGGCGTACTACGAGGAGCTGGAGGGCGACTTCGGTGAGCGGCTGCGCGAGCAGATCGAGGAACTGCCCGACGGGGCGGCATGCTTCCGCCTGACGGACGACGAGCGCTGCCCGTTTCTCACGGACGACAACCTCTGCGAGGTGATCCACGTGCTCGGCGACGACGGCCTGTGCGAGATCTGCCGCGAGCACCCGCGGTTTTACGAGCAGCTCGGCGACCGCATGGAGATGGGCGTTGGCCTGTGCTGCGAGGAGGCGTGCCGCCTTCTGTTCGAGCAGCGGGAGCCGATCACGTTCATCACGACGACGGTGGGCGAAATGCCGGACGCCGCGGCCGTGCCGGACAGCGGCATGCAGATCTTCCGCCTGCGGGACGAGGCCTTCCGCCTCGTGCAGGACCGCTCGCTGCCGCTGCGCGTGCGCATGCACCGGCTGATCGATTTCGGCGCCCGCGTGCATCGGGAGCTTCTCAGAAAGCCTGCGGCATCCGACGCTGCGCCTTCGGACGATGCCGATACGCGCGAGGCGCTTTTGCAGGTGATGGAGGCGCTCGAGCCGTACGACGAAGCGTGGCCCGAGACTGTCCGCCTGCTCGACGACGCGTCGCTCGCCGTCAACCTCGACGAGATCGACGGCGGCTACGAGAACCTGCTCGTCTACTTTTTGTACCGCCACTTCGCCCGCGGCATGCTGGAGGGAAACCTCTCGGCGCGCGTCAAATTCTGTGCCGTAAGCGTTTGGTTCATCTGCCTGATGAACACGAAATGCCTGCGCGATACCGGCGCGTTTACCCCGTGGGACCGCATCACCTGCACGAAGGATTATTCGAAGCAGGTCGAGTACAGCGCGGAAAACATGGAAGATATGCTGCGCGCCCTGCACAGGGACCCCGCATTTTCGGCGGAAAACCTCAAGCGGCTTTTCGGATAAAATAAAACGGGGGTTCCCGGCGGCCTGCCCGGAATCCCCGTTCGTGCTTTTCAGTTATTTAGACCGGAAAATGCGCTGCATTAGGTAGATGGAAAGGATGATGATGCCGATCACCAGAAAGACACCGAGCATGCCCTTCCCCATGTATTGAAGGCTGTCCACAAAAGCTTCGAAGTTCAGGTTCATAATACAGGCTCCTTTCTCAGTGAATGAGGTTCAGAATGATGCCGCCCGCGATAACCGAGGCGATCTGACCGGAGACGTTTGCACCGACCGCATGCATCAGAAGGAAGTTCTGCGGGTCCTCTTTCTGGCCCATTTTCTGAATGATGCGGGCCGACATCGGGAACGCCGAGATGCCCGCTGCGCCGATCATCGGGTTGACCTTCTTCCTGACGAAGAGGTTCAGGACCTTGGCGAACAGCACGCCGCCGAAGGTGTCGAATACAAAGGCGATGAGGCCGAGCGCGAGGATCAGCAGCGTGTCAACGCGCAGGAACTCTTCCGCCGTCATGTGCGCCGTGATCGAAATGCCGAGCAGCAGCGTGATGAGATTCGCCAGCACGTTCTGCGCCGTGTCGGAGAGGCTGTTCAGCACGCCGCACTCACGCAGCAGGTTGCCGAACATCAGGAAGCCGATGAGGGCCGCCGAACGGTAGGAAACGATGCTGACCACAGCCGTGATGATGATCGGGAACAGGATCTTGGTCTGCCTCGAGACCGTGCCGGGCTTGTACTCCATGCGGATGCAGCGCTCTTTTTTCGTCGTCATCAGGCGGATGACGGGCGGCTGCACGATCGGCACCAGCGCCATGTAGGAGTAGGCCGCGACGGTGATCGCGCCGATATAGTTCGAATTCAGCGTGTTCGCGACGAAGATGGAGGTCGGGCCGTCCGCTGCGCCGATAATCGAAATGGAGGCCGCGTCGTGCAGCTCAAAGCCGAAGAGGCGCGCCATGCTCAGCGTGAAGAAAATACCGAACTGCGCTGCCGCGCCGAACAGGAACAGTTTCGGGTTCGTCAGCAGCGGCTCGAAGTCGATCATGGCGCCGATGCCGATGAACAGCAGCAGCGGGAACAGCTCGTTGCCGATGCCGGAGTCAAACAGCAGGCTGATGACGCCGATCTCGTCGCCGTGCATATACTCCTGCGTGATGACGCCGGTGAGCGGGATGTTGACGAGAATCGTGCCGAAGCCGATCGGGAGCAGCAGAGTAGGCTCCATCTTTTTGGCGATCGCAAGGTAAATCAGGATACCGCCGATACACCACATCACGACATGCTGCCAGGTGATGTTGAACACGTTGGAAAACAGAAAGTCCACAAAGTCCATGGGGTTCAGCCCTTTCAAGAAAGTTTCCGGGAGGCCGCGGGGTCTTTTTTACATGAAAAAAGACCCCTATCATGCCCGGGTACATGATAAAAGTCTCGCAAATTAAAATGCAGACGGGCGAAAGGCCGCCGTGCTGTCGCCTGCATTACAGATGGCTCTGCATGCTACTCCCTTTTATACCCAATAGTTTACGGGAATGTGACGGATTTGTCAAGAAAATATTTCGGAGGTAAAGAAGAAATGGAGCTTAATGCCGTTCAGGAGGAACTGCTTTCAAACCGGGATGAAAAATACCGGGAATTTTCGCTTTCGCTGACGAAGGATTCCGCTCTGCCGATGCTCGGCGTGCGCCTGCCGGTGCTGCGCAAGATGGCGGCGCGCATCGCGCGGGAGGATGCGCGCAGCTTCCTCGAAGCGTGCGATTTTTCGAGCATCGAGATGACGATGCTGTACGGCTACGTGCTCGGCCGCCTGCGCGGGGAGATCGGCGAGGCGCTTTTTTGGCTCGCGCATGCGATCCCGCATATCGACAACTGGGCGAACTGCGACACGCTCTGCCAGTCGTTCAAGCAGGCCGGAAAGCACCCGGCGGAGACGTGGGAATTTTTGATGACGCTCCGCGCGTCAGAGGAGCCGTTCACGCTGCGTGTGCTCGCCGTCATGCTGCTGAGCCACTTTCTCACGGACGATTATATCGACCGCGTGCTCGAGATCCTCGATGAAACGCGCTGTGAAGCGTATTACTACAGGATGGGCGCGGCGTGGGCGGTTGCGACCGCTATGGCGAAGTACCGCGACAAGACGCTTGCCTTTTTAAAGACAACTGCCCTCGACGACTGGACGTACAACAAGGCGATTCAGAAGATGCTCGAATCCTACCGCGTCTCGCCGGAGGACAAGATCCTGCTGCGCGCGATGAAGCGGAAATGAGCACAGGCCACTTCCTTTATCGGAAAGCGGCCTGTACTCATTCCTTTTTTGTTCCGCAGTATGGGCAGAAGCTTTGATTGCTTCCGATTTTTTGCCCGCATTTTGCGCAGAAGCTTTCCGCGCGCTGTGCGGTTTTAAGCGAATTACCGCATTTTCCGCAATACGCAAATCGGCCGTCCACGATGTTTTTGCAGGACGGGCATTTTACCTGCGTGGCATCGAAAACACGCGTGGCAGGCGGAGCGGTATAGAATGTGCCGTTATACGTCTGGCGCGTCTGCGTGGTTTGCTGCTTTGCACCTGTGGCGTAGCCAATGATTAAGAATAAAACCCCCAGAATCAAAATGATAATGAAAATGATCCGCGCGGTTTCCGCATAGGACATATTGCTGGTTGTACCATACCACGCGCTGCTGAATCGATTGCTGTAGTCTCCCTCCGCCTCCATATATACAATTTGCGAAATAATCGTTCCGATGCCTCCGATAGTAGTCAATATCCACCCAAATCCTTTCATGATTATTAGTGACTATCCCGGTTCAAGGCAGTGCCTAAAAAGCACAGGACGGCATATTTCCGTTGACCTCTGCTTTATATGTATAGTATAGGTCAATTTCACCCTAAAGTCAATAGGTCAGTTTGCCATAATATTGATGGGGTGAAAAAATGAGCAGACTTAAAGATTTACGGAAAGAGCGGGGATATACGCAGGTTAAAATGCAGTTTCTGACGGGTATCGACCAGAGTGATTATTCGAAGATTGAAAACGGAAAGCGTTACTATACCTTTGAGCAGTGTGTGAAAATAGCCACAGCGCTGCATACGAGCATGGATTATCTCGCGGGTTTGACAGACGAAAAGAAGCCGTATCCGAGAAAATGCGGAAAAACAGAATAAAAACAAAAGACCGAAAATGGCCGTGTCCATGG
>URQJ01000086.1 GCA_900549945.1 uncultured Oscillospiraceae bacterium | reverse complement strand
CACGACGCTCTTCCGATCTGGCTGCGGCGGCGCGACCGGCTCCTCCAAGGCGCACACGCTCGAATCCATCGAGGTCTGCGGCGCTGAGGTGCAGAAGGGCAACCCGCCCACCGAGCGCAAGATTCAGCGCCTGTTCCGCAACCCGGCGGTTTCCACGCTGATCAAGCGCTGCAACGATTTCGGCGCCGGCGGCGTCTGCGTCGCGATCGGCGAGCTCGCGCCGGGCCTTGAGATCGATCTCAACAGGGTCCCGAAGAAGTACGAGGGCCTCGACGGCACCGAGCTCGCGATCTCCGAATCACAGGAGCGCATGGCCGTCGTGCTCGACCCGAAGGATGTCGACGCGTTCCGCGCGGCCGCGCAGGAGGAGAACCTCGACGCGCAGGTTGTCGCGGTCGTCACGGCGGAGCCGCGGCTCAAGATGGAGTGGCGCGGCGACCGCGTGGTCGATCTCAGCCGCGCGTTCCTCGATACGAACGGCGTGACGCAGAATGCGGATGCGTTCATCGCGGCGCCGGATGAGACGAAAAATTACAGAAACGCCGTTCCGGCCTGCCTCGCCGGCAAGCCGCTCGACGAGGCGTTCTGCGAAAACCTTGCCCGCCTCGAGGTCTGCGGCCAGAAGGGGCTTTCCGAGCGCTTCGATGCTTCGATCGGCGCCGGCACGGTCCTGATGCCGTTCGCGGGCAAATACCAGCTCACGCCGGAGGACGCGATGGTCGCGAAGATCCCGCTGCTTTCGGGCGAAACCGACGACGCAACCGCGATGGCGTACGGCTACATCCCGGGCATCGCGCGCTTCTCGCCGTTCCACGGCGCGGCATACGCGGTGGTGGAGAGCCTTTCGAAGCTCGCCGCCGTCGGCGCGGACCCGATGCAGGCGCGGCTGACGTTTCAGGAGTATTTCGAGCGCCTGCACGACAAGCCGGAGCGCTGGGGCAAGCCGGCCGCGGCGCTGCTCGGCGCGCTGACCGCGCAGCTCAACCTTGGCCTGCCGTCGATCGGCGGCAAGGACAGCATGTCCGGCTCGTTTGAGGACCTCGACGTGCCGCCGACGCTTGTCAGCTTCGCCGTCACGATGACAACGGCGAGCGGAACGGTTTCGGGCGCGTTCAAGTACGCGGGCAACAGCGCGGTGCTGCTGCCGATTCCGGAGGACGAGGAAACCGGCCTGCCGAACTGGGAGGCGCTCAAGGCGTTCTACGGCGACGTGCTCGCCCTGATCGAGGACGGCGCGATCGTTTCCGCGCACGTCGTCAAGGAGGGCGGCGCGGCCGCGGCTGTCGCGAAGATGGCGTTCGGCAACAAGATGGGCTTTGTGTTCAATACGGACGCCGAAGACCCGGCGTTGCTCTTCGCCCCGAAGGCCGGCGCGCTCGTCGTCGAGGTCGAGCAGGCGGCGCTCCGCGATGTGACGGAGAACCTGAACTGCGTCGTGCTCGGCATGATCAACGAATCGGGCAAGATTGAAATCGGCTGCAAGGCGCTCGGCGTGGACGACCTGATCGAGACGTGGAACGGCAAGCTCGAGAAAATTTTTGCGAATAAGGCGGAGACCGTCGCCGTAGAATATGACGTGCCGCTGCAGAACGAGAAGTACACCGGCTCCCCGGTCATCAAGACCGCGAAGCCGAAGGTGTTCATCCCGGTGTTCCCGGGCACGAACTGCGAGATCGACACAAAGCGCGCGTTTGAAAAGGCGGGCGCGGAGACCGAGATCCTCGTCGTGCAGAACCTCACGGCGAAGGACATCGAGTACACGATCGACCGCATGGAAAAGGCGATCCGCTCTTCACAGATCATCATGATCCCGGGCGGCTTCTCCGGCGGCGACGAGCCCGAGGGCTCGGGCAAATTCATCGCGACGACGTTCCGCAATCCGAAGATCGCACAGGCGGTTACGGATCTGCTCGAATCGCGCGACGGCCTGATGCTCGGTATCTGCAACGGCTTCCAGGCGCTCATCAAGCTCGGCCTTGTCACCTACGGAAAGATTGTCGATCTCAAGGACAACGACCCGACGCTGACGTTCAACACGCTCGGCCGCCACGTCTCCCGCATGGTCTACACGCGCGTGACGAACACGAAGTCCCCGTGGCTCTCCGGCGTCAATGCCGGCGACGTGTTCGCGATCCCGGTCTCGCACGGCGAGGGCCGCTTCGTTGCGGACGACGCCGCGCTGAGGAGGCTGATCGAAAACGGCCAGATCGCGACGCAGTACACGACGCCGTGCGGCAAGGTCAGCGGCGACATCACGTGGAACCCGAACGGCTCGGTCTGCGGCATCGAGGGCATCACAAGTCCGGACGGCCGTGTGTTCGGCAAAATGGGCCACAGCGAGCGCAAGGGCGACAACCTGTACTTCAACGTGCCGGGCGAGAAGGACCAGCAGATCTTCGAGAGCGGCGTGCGCTACTTCAAGTAAAGAATCATTGCAATACCGGCTTGCGCGGGCGCTTCTGTCCGCGCAAGCCTTATGAATAAGGACGATTTGCTTATGGATATTATGCAGAAAAGAACGTGGGCGGAGATCGACCTCGACGCCGCGGCGCACAACCTCGCGGAGATCCGCCGGCGCATCGGCGAAAAGACGATGCTGTGCTGTGTCATCAAGGCGGATGCCTACGGCCACGGCGCGGTGCGCCTCGCGCGCGAATACGAGGCGCTCGGCGCGGATTGGCTCGCCGTCTCGAACATTGAGGAGGCGCTCCAGCTCCGCCGCGCGGGCGTTTCTCTGCCGCTGCTCGTGCTCGGCTACACGCCGCCGGAGGCCGCAGGGCAGCTTTCGGAGAACAACGTCTCGCAGTGCGCGTATTCCACGGCATACTGTGCGGCGCTCTCCGAAAGCGCGGTGAAAAGCGGCGTTTCGGTCAAAATCCACGTCAAGGTGGATACCGGCATGAGCCGCCTCGGCTTTTACTTTCAGGATGCCGCGCGCGACACGGCGGCGGTCGGAGAGATCGCCGCGGCCTGCCGCCTGCCCGGCCTCGTGCCGGAGGGCATCTTCACGCACTTCGCGGTGGCGGATGGCGGCGAGGCGGGCGAGGCGTTTACCGCGCGGCAGCTCGATTGCTTTGCGCAGCTCGTCGAATCGCTTGCGGGGGCGGGCGTCACGTTCCCGATCCGCCACTGCGCGAACAGCGGCGCGACGCTCGATTACCCCGAGAGCCACATGGACATGGTGCGCGCCGGCGTGATCCTCTACGGTCTCGAGCCCTCGGCGGATGTGCTGCACCCCGGCGATTTCCGCCCGGTGCTGCGCCTTCGTTCTGTGATCTCGCACGTCAAGGCGGTCGAGCCCGGCTCGGACATCAGTTACGGCCGGACGTACACGGCGCCGTCGCGCGTGCGCGTGGCGACGATCCCGATCGGCTATGCGGACGGCTACTCCCGCCAGCTTTCGAACCGCGGCAGCGTCCTCGTGCACGGCGTGCGCTGCCCGATCCTCGGCAAGGTCTGCATGGACCAGTGCATGATCGACGTGACCGCGGTGCCTGCGGCGCAGGTCGGTGATGTCGTGACGCTGATCGGCCGCGACGGTGACGAGGAGATCCGCGTTGACGAGCTTGCGGGCCTGCTGGATACGATCCATTACGAGATTGTCTGCGGTATCTCGAAGCGTGTGACGCGCGTTTACACGAAGAACGGGCGCGAGGACAGCGTGTTCGACTGCATCCTCGATCTGCCCAGAAGCGGATCGGAAAGGACGGGCTGAAAGTGGAGGATGCAATTTTGCTCCGCGCGGCAGAGCCGGAGGACGCGGCGGCGCTGCGCGCGATTTATGCACCGTATGTGACGGATACGGCCGTCACCTTTGAATACGAGGTGCCGGGTGAGGACGAGTTTGCGGAGCGGATCCGCAGCACGCTGCGCATGTACCCGTATCTCGCCGCGGTGCGCGGCGGAGAGCTTCTCGGCTACGCGTACGCGGGCGCGTTCAAGACGCGGGCGGTGTACGCGTGGGGTGTCGAAACCTCGATCTATGTCCGCCGCGACCAAAAGCGCACGGGCGTCGGCGGCAGGCTGTACGCGGCGCTCGAGGAGATCCTCCGGATGCAGAATGTTTTGAACCTGAACGCCTGCATCGCGGTGCCGCGGGAGCCGGACGAGTATTTGACGCGCGACAGCATCGCGTTCCACGCGCATCTGGGGTATCGGTTCGTCGGCGAATTTTACGATTGCGGCTACAAATTCGGCCGGTGGTACAATATGGCGTGGATGGAAAAGCATATCGGCGCGCATGCGGCGGACGCCGCGCCGGTGCTGCCGTTCAGTGCGGTGCGTGAAAGGGCGGCGGAGCGCCTTGGCATCCGGCTTTAAAGCGAATAATTTTAAAAGCGCGCGGATTTTGGTGGAAATCCGCGCGCTTTTGCGCTATAATGCAGGTATCGAATTTTTTGAGACGGAGGAAAACAAATGGAAAAGCTCTTGCGGCTTCGCGATGAAATGCGGGAGGATCTGCTTCACGGCTCGATCTTTCCGTTCTGGCAGAAATACACGGTGGACGAGGAAAACGGCGGCTTTTACGGCGCGGTGACGAAGGATTTCACGGTGCAGAAGGAGGCGCCGAAAAGCCTTGTGCTGAACGCCCGCCTGCTCTGGACCTTTGCGGGTGCGTACCGCATCTTCGGCGCCCCCGCCTATAAGGCGCTCGCAGACCGCGCGTTCGGCTATATCCGGTCGCATTTCTGGGATGCGGAAAACGGCGGCGGCTACTGGATGCTGAACGCAGACGGCACTGTGTGCGACGACACGAAGATGACGTACGGACAGGGTTTTCTGCTCTACGCCTTTTCGGAATACGCGCGCGCGACCGGCAGCGCCGAGGCGCGGGCATACGCCGATAAGACCTACAGCTATCTCGAGCGCGAATGCCGCGAGGGCAAGTATTATCTGGAAACCGCGCGCGGCACGGGCAGCGGCAACGGCGCGATCACCGAGGCCGGCAACCTCTCGATGAACACGCACATTCACATTTTGGAGCCGATGACCTGCTATTTCCGCATCCGGCACGACCGGTGCGTCGAGGAAAGCCTTGTCAATCTGATCGAGGTCACGGCGCGGGAAATCTACGACGCGGAGCACCGCCATTTCGTCATGTTCTTCGACGAAAAGATGCGTCCGCTGCCGGGCGAGATCTCGTTCGGCCACGACATCGAGGGCTCATGGCTGCTGACCGAGGCGGCCGAGGTGCTCGAGGCGCATGCGGCCGACAAGGCGCGCGCAAAAGCACTCGTGGAGGAAGCGAAGCGCGTCGCCGTCCGCATGGTGGATTTCACGCTTTCGCGCGGCCTCGATGCGGACGGCGGCCTGTTCGACGAGGGCCATGAGGCGGGCGGCATCGCCGTGCCGAACAAGGTCTGGTGGGCGCAGGCCGAGGCGGTCGTCGGCTGCGTCAATGCGTGGCAGGTCACCGGCGACGAAAAGTACCTCGACACGGCGTGGAAGGTCTGGACATATATCAAGGCGCAGGTCATCAACGGCCCGGCCGGCGAGTGGCTCGCGAGCGGCAGAAATTCGCCGGACGAGGAAAACTCGCACCTGCTCTGCGGCCCGTGGAAGTGCCCCTACCACAACGCCCGCGCCGCGTTCGAAATCTGCGAGCGCGTGCAGTAAGTGAAAAGGATTTTGCGTCCAGCCGGCGGCCGAAGCCGGGGGAAGCAGATGCGTTCCGTCTGCTGCGCAGAAAGTTGAATAGCATTGATAGCAAAAAAGCTCTGCCGGTTACGCCGACGGAGCTTTTTGCTCTAACCAGCTTTCGTCAATGAGCCGGAAGCTGGCTGACTATGAAAGGTGTTTTAGAACCATTGCTGAATAATTGTCGTATTGCCGAAAGCCGTATCGCGCATAAAAGGGGAGTGTCTTAGGGTCGGACGGCATAATTTTGACGTAAAGGAGATTTTCGAAATACCTCAAAACTCTTTTCATCAATTCATCGCCGATGTGATGCCCCTGATATGCCGGATCTACTAGGAGATAATGCAAAAAGGCAACCGTTTCCCCGTCGGAAAGCGCCCGTATAAGCCCAACCAGCTTATTTCCATCCCACGCAGAAATCACATGTGTAGAATTTAGCATTGCCCGAACAAGTTTGCCGGGGTAATTCCCCGATTCCCATTTTACAGACAAAAACAGCCTTTGCAGTTCCTGCTCTGTGAATTCTTTAGTGTTTCTGTACTCGATTTCCATGATTTTCTCCTAAAAAGCCGCGCCCGGACTTTTCACATATTTGGGATGCCATTTGCTCACAGCTCAAAATTGGGCGGCGCAACCAGCATCTCCGCCTCGGAGACGGGCTCGAGCGCCGCGAGTGCGGGGTGGTTTGTCAGCGTCTTTAGGATGCGCCAGCCAAGAAGGCTTTCCCGCAGGTTTTCCTCGGTCGGGCGGAAGCCGAAATCCATGTAGAGCCGTGCGGCGACCCACGTGGTCGTCTGCGTGGAGACGAAAATCTCGCCGTAGCCGAGCGCCCGCAGGCGGCGCAGCGTGTGGGCGATCAGCGGGCGGGCAAGCCCTTTGCCCTGCATGTCGCGCCGCACGGAGACCCAGTGCAGCCAGCCGTCGCCGTCCGGCGCCTCGGGGTCGAAAAATGCCGTGGCGGTCGCGACCTTCTCGCCGTTTGGTGATTCGATGAACTGCATCCGCCCGGGCAGGCGGTCGGTGTAGCGCGCGTAGTAGCGTTCCCACGCCTCAAGCCCCTGCTCATAACGGTCGAATTCCTTGGCGGACTGCTCGATCGCGATCCACGTGTCGCGGTCGCCGTCCGCATAGGTTGTGAACGAGAAGCCCTCGGGCAGCGGGTATGCGGGGATTTCCGCCTCGGCCGGCAGCCGCAGCACGAGGTGGTGGTATTTCAGTCGCTTGTCGAGATTATCCAGCGTCATGGTGTCGCGTCCTTTCGCGGCGGCGCGCGTCATGTATCGCGGCCGCAGCACTTCTTGTATTTTTTGCCGCTGCCGCAGGGGCAGGGATCATTGCGGCCGGGTTTCTTGCCGTTTTTCACCGGCTGCTTTTTTGCGGGTGTATCCGAGGCGGTCGTGCCGGTTTCCTTGGCCACGGCCTCGCGCTTCGGCGCCTCCTTCGTCTTGAGCCGCACGGTGAGGATCATGCGCGCGGTATCCTCGCGGATCGCGGCAATCATCGCGTCGAACATATCGAAGCCCTCGCTGCGGTACTCGACGACCGGGTCGTGCTGGCCGTAGGCGCGCAGGCGGATGCCCTTCTGCAGCTCGTCCATTGCGTCGATGTGGTCCATCCACTGCGTATCGACGTTCTTGAGCAGCACCATGCGCTCCACCTCGCGCATGATCGGTTCGGTGAATTCCTTTTCGCGCAGCTCGTAGAGCTTCTGCGCGCGCTCCTTGAGGAACGCGGTCACGTCGGCCGGGTCGAGGTTCTCGAGGCCCTCGGCGTCGTAGTGCAGCTCGTCGGGCGTGACCATCCAGCCGAGGTAGTGGTCGCGCAGGCCGCGCAGATCCCAGTCGTCGTGCGGCGTGTCGGCGGGCAGAAAGCGCGTGACGTTCGACTCAATGGCCTGCTCGATCATCGACCAGATCTGCGGCTTCACATTGTCGCCGTCCAGCACGCGGTCGCGCTGCTCGTAGATGATTTCGCGCTGGCGGTTCATCACATCGTCGTATTGCAGGACGTTTTTGCGGATCGCAAAGTTGCGGCTTTCCACCTTTTTCTGCGCGTTTTCGATCGTGTTCGAGAGGATCGAAGCCTCGATCGGCGTGTTTTCATCGACGTTCAGGCGCTCCATCATCGTCTGCAAACGGTCGCCGCCGAAGAGGCGCATCAGGTCGTCCTCCAGCGAGATGTAGAAGCGGCTCTTGCCGGGGTCGCCCTGGCGGCCGGCGCGGCCGCGGAGCTGGTTGTCGATGCGGCGGGATTCGTGGCGCTCTGTGCCGATGATGAAGAGGCCGCCGAGTTCCGGCACACCCTCGCCAAGCTTGATAT
>URQJ01000085.1 GCA_900549945.1 uncultured Oscillospiraceae bacterium | reverse complement strand
GCGCGCGTGCGCGGTGTGCAGCTTGTTGGGGCTCGCAATGTATACGGCGTCAACCGCGTCGCTCTGGGCCATTTCCGTCACATCGGTGAAAACCGTATCGACGCCGTACTTCGCGCCGAATTCAAGGCCCTTTTCGCGCGTGCGCGAGTAGACGGCCGTGAGCTGCCAGAGCCCGCTGTCGAGCGCGCCCTCAATGTAGCTGTCTGTGATCCAGCTTGTGCCGACTGTGCCAAAACGCAGCATAGCTTGGCTCCTTTCCGATCATTCTACGATCTCGACGATGGTTTTCAGGATTTCCACGATCTTTTCCATGTCCTCGAGCACGACGAACTCGTGCTTGCCGTGGGCGTTTTCGCCGCCGGTGCACAGGTTCGGGCAGGGCAGGCCCATGAAGGAGAGCCGCGCGCCGTCGGTGCCGCCGCGGATCGGGATGATCTTCGGCTCCACGCCGTTTCGCAGCATGGCGGCCTTCGCCGTCTCTATGATCTCCATGTGCGGCAGGATTTTTTCCTTCATGTTGTAGTACGTGTCCGTGAGCTCTACGGTGACGAGTGTACGGCCGTACTTGCGGTTCAGAAAATCCGCGGCAAGGCGGAACTTTTCCTTGCGTTTTTCAAAAAGCGTCCGGTCGTGGTCGCGGATGATGTAGTCGAGCACCGCGTTCTCAATCTCACCCTGCATGCCGACTAGGTGCGCAAAGCCCTCGTAGCCCTCGGTGTTTTCCGGCACCTCGTGCTTCGGCAGGAGGGCGGCGAACTCCATCGCGACGGTCATCGCGTTGATCATCTTGTTTTTGGCACTGCCGGGGTGGACGCTGAGGCCCTTGACCGCGACGTGCGCCGAGGCGCCGTTGAAGTTCTCGTATTCGAGCTCGCCGAGGTCGCCGCCGTCCACGGTGTAGGCGAAGTCGCAGCCGAAGCCCTCGACGTCGAACTTCACGGGACCCTTGCCGATCTCCTCGTCCGGCGTGAACGCGATTTTCACGGTGCCGTGCGGCAGATTGTTCTGAAGAACCTCCTCCGCCATTTGCAGGATCTCCGCGATGCCGGCCTTGTCGTCGCCGCCGAGCAGCGTCGTGCCGTCGGTGACAATCAGCGTTTTTCCCCTGCGGTTTTGAATCGCCGGGAAATCGGAAACGCTCGTGACGATGCCGAGCGTCTCGTTCAGCACGATGTCGCCGCCGTCGTACTGCTCGATGATGCGCGGCTTCACGCCCTTGCCGCTGAAATCCGGCGCGGTGTCCATGTGCGCGATAAAGCCGATCGTGTTCTTCTTCTCGCAGTTTGCCGGGATCGTGCCGTACACATAGCCGTGCTCGTCCATGAAAGCGTCTTGAATTCCGATGCGCTGCATTTCCTCGACGAGGTGCGCGCCGAGGGTTTTCTGCTTTTCCGTGGAGGGGATGGTGGCAGAGGTTTCGTCGGACTGTGTGTCGAAACGGATATAATCCAAAAACTTTTCCTTGACGGACATAATTTAACAGCTCCTGTTCGATGATGTCGGTGCTTTAACTATACTACAAAGGCGCGCCGTTTGCAAGAAAAAGTCCCGCGCCTTTTGGGCGCGGGACGGGATGCTTTCGGCGGAAAATCAAATTTCAGACCAGTAGCGCTTGAGGTTCGCGAGGCCGATGCGCAGCGCTTCAAACACAGGCTCCATGCCCTCGAACTCGATGGAGATGTAATCGTCGTACCCGGCTTTCTTGAGCTGGTACATGCACTGCTTGACCGGCACGTTGCCGTGGCCGACGATCGTGCCGCGCAGGAAGTTGCCGCCGCGGGTGCGGAAGGCGCCCTCGCCCGGGTCGCAGGCATCGAAGGGCTTGACGATGAAGTCCTTCGCGTGGACGTAGATCGCGTACGGCGCAACGCGCGCAAAGGCCATCGCCGGGTTCTCATCGGCGCAGAGGAAGTTGCCCATGTCGCAGAGCAGGCCAAAATTCTTGTGGTTGATTGCGGAATACAGTTTCTCCACGCGTTCGGAATCCTGCGCGTAGAAGCCGTGGTTCTCGATCATCGTGCGGATGCCGAACTGCTCGGCGTATTCGGTGACGAGGCGGCAGCCCTCGGCGAGGCGGGGGAGCAGCGTGTCAAACGCGCAGTATTTGCCGGAGTTGACCGGGTAGCCGACCGTTGCGTCATGGCGCATGCGCTTGACGCCGAGGATGCGGCCGAGGTCGACAAACTTCTTGACGCGCTCGACCTCCTTGTCGAAATCGCCGTCGCAGCCGTTGATGAAATCGGCGCCGATCGTGAGGCTCGAGATCTCGAGGCCGAGGCGGTCCGCCTCCGCGCGGATCTTTTCGGCGTAGGCCGGGCGCTCCTCCTCGGGCAGCGGCAGGAAATCGACGAAATCGACGAACTCGATCGCGTCGAAGCCGAGCTCTTTCGTCTTGGCGATGACCTCGAACGGCGTGATCTCGCCGGCGCGGATCATTTTCATGTAGCTGTAGGAACTGACAGAATATTTCATGTTAAACTCAACCTTTCCCGGTATTACCGGAGTGTTTTAGTCGCCGAAGGAAATGCCGATCTCTCTTGCCGCGAGGATCTCCTCGCAGTCCACGGGCACGGTCTTGAGCTTGCCCGCAACCTCGCTAAGCGGCACGGGGACGATCTGGCCGTTGACAAGGCCGACCATGTTGCCGTACTTCTTCTCGCGGATCAGCTTGGCCGCGGCCGCGCCGAAACGCGTGGAAAGCACGCGGTCGTAGGCGCATGGACTGCCGCCGCGCTGGAAGTGGCCGGGCACGCAGACGCGGATCTCGTTGTCAACGCGGGAGGAAAGCTCCTCCGCGATGCGGTAGACGATCGAGGGATGCTTCATGTCGGCGCGCGCCTTCTTGAAGTCCTTTTTCTTCATGGCGGCTTCCTCCTTGGAGAGCGCGCCCTCCGCTACGGCGAGAATCGAGAATTTCTTTCCCTTCGCAATTCTATTATTCAACGTTTTGGCTACTTTGTCAATATCATACGGGATTTCCGGCAGCAAAATTACATCCGCGCCGCCCGCGATGCCCGCGTAAAGCGGCAGCCAGCCGACCTTATGGCCCATGATCTCCACGCAGAAGATGCGGCCGTGCGAGGTCGCCGTCGTGTGGATGCAGTCGATCACGTTCGTCGCGATCTCCACGGAGCTGTGGAAACCGAAGGTCATGTCGGTGCCCCAGACGTCGTTGTCGATCGTTTTCGGCAGCGAGACGACGTTGAGCCCCTCCTCGCGCAGAAGATTGGCGGTTTTCTGCGTGCCGTTGCCGCCGAGGATCACGAGGCAGTCCAGACCGATCTTTTTATAGGTGTCTTTCATGTTCTTGACCTTGTCGACGCTGTTTTCGTCGATGACGCGCATGAGCTTGAACGGCTGGCGCGAGGTGCCGAGAATCGTGCCGCCGAGCGTGAGGATGCCCGAAAAATCCTCGGGCTTCATCAGCTTGTATTCGCCGAAAATCAGGCCCTTGTAGCCCTCCTTGATGCCGTAGATCTCGACGTTGTCGCCGAACTCCTCGTAGAGCGATTTCGCGACGCCGCGGATCGAGGCGTTCAGGCCCTGGCAGTCGCCGCCGCTCGTGAGAATACCGATTTTTTTCATGTTCCTTCAACCTTTCTTATGTTTATTCGTCCGCCGAATGGATCGGAATTAAAACGCTGTCCTTTTCGATGGCCTGCAGCGCCTTGAGGCGCTCCTGCGCCTCGCGGTAAAAGGCGAGCTGCGAATTGATCTTCTGCTTGCCGCGCAGGTCGACGTGCACGTAGCTCGTATCGCTCTGCATGTAGCGCGCGTTCGTCGTGTCGCTGAGCATCGTGTCGAGGATTGAGAAGGCGCGCGCCTTCTGCTTTTCGTCCTCGATCGGGAAAACGAGCTCGACGCGGCGGTCGAGGTTGCGCGGCATCCAGTCCGCGCTGCCCATGTAGATGCGCGGGTTGCCCGCGTTTTCAAAGCGGAAGATGCGGCTGTGCTCGAGAAGCTGCCCGACAATGCTGACGACCGTGATGTTCTCGCTGACGCCTTCGATGCCGGGGATCAGGCAGCAGATGCCGCGCACGATCATCTTGATAGGCACGCCGGCCTGCGAGGCCTCGTAGAGCAGCTCGATCAGCTCGGGATCGACGAGCGAATTTACCTTGACCGTGATCCCGCTCGCGAGGCCCTTTTTCGCGTTCTCGATCTCCTGCTGCACCATGTACACGAAGAAGCTGCGCATGCCGTGCGGCGCGACGATGAAGTGCTGGTATTCGGGCGGCCTCGAGTAGCCGGTGATGACGTTGAAAAGGGAGGAGGCGTCTGAGCCGAACGACTCGCGGCAGGTGAAGAGGCCGAGATCGGTGTAGATCTTCGCGGTGGAATCGTTGTAGTTGCCGGTGCCAAGATGCAGGTAGCGGCGGATGCCGTCCTCCTCGCGACGCACGACGAGCGCGATTTTGCAGTGCGTCTTGAGACCGGAAAGGCCGTAGATAACGTGGCAGCCGGCCTTTTCGAGCTTGCGCGCCCAGTTGATGTTGTTCTCTTCGTCGAAACGCGCCTTGAGCTCGACGAGCACCGTGACCTGCTTGCCGTTTTCCGCGGCTTTGATCAGCGAGGCGATGATCGGCGAGTTGCCGCTGACGCGGTACAGCGTCTGCTTGATGGCAAGGACGTTTTCGTCCTCCGCGGCCTGCGCGATGAACTGCACGACACAGTCGAACGTCTCGTAAGGGTGGTGCACGAGGCGGTCGCCCTCGCGGATGGCCTCGAAAATATCGGTGCAGCCCCAGAAATCGCCGGGGGGCGAGGTGGGGCGGATCGGTGCGAAGCAGAAGGCGTCACAGCCGGAAATGCCCGCGAATTTCGAGAAGAAGGTCAGATCGATCGGCCCCTGCAGCTCATAGACCTCATTTTCGGCGATGCCGAGCGTTTTCACGAGGAATTTTTTCGTGTCGCTGTCGGTGCGCTGCAAAATTTCAAGGCGCACGGGGCGGCCGCGCTTGCGGCGCTTGATCGATTTCTCGATCTCGTACATAAAATCGTCGGCCTCCTCGTCGATCGTGAGGTCGGAATTGCGCGTGATGCGGAACGGGCAGACGGCCTTGATCTCGTGCAGCTCGAAAAGCTCCTCAAGATAGTAGGTGATGATGTCCTCCAAAAGTGCGAAGCAGCGTGTTCCGCCGTTTTTCGGCAGCTCCGCAAAGCGCGGCAGGATCGACGGCACCTGCACGACGGCGAAGCATTTTTCGCCCTTATCCTCCTTGGAGGCGAGGCGCACGGCGAGGTTCAGGCTCTTGTTCGCGAGCATCGGGAACGGGCGGCTGCTGTCCACGGCGAGCGGCGTCAGCACGGGGAAGAGCACGCGGTGGAAATATTCGCCGATGAACTTGAGCTGCTCCGCGTTCATCTTATCCGGCGGCAGAAACTCGATGTCCGCCTGCTTTTTGAGCGCCGGCAGAATGGAGCGGTACAGGCAGGAATACTGCTTTTCCATGAACGCGTGCGTCTTTTTTTCGAGCGCCGCGAGCAGCTCCTTCGGCGTCAGGCCGGAATCGTCGGGCTTTGTGTAGCCGGAGCGCACCTGCCCCTTCACGCCGGCGACGCGCACCATGAAAAACTCGTCGAGGTTGGAGCCGGTAATGGCGAGAAAGCGCAGGCGCTCCATCACCGGGTTGTCTTTTTTCTGGGCCTCCTCGAGCACGCGGGCGTTGAAATCCATCCAGCTCAGCTCGCGGTTATAGTAAAATTTTTTCTTTTCGGATGCCATTGGGTTCCTTTCCTTCCTCTCGTCAGAGCAGATTGGAGCGGATGTGCAGCTCCGGGCTGAGGCCGAACACTTCCTTGAAGAAGCCGGCGCATTCCTCAAACGCCCATTTCTCGAGCAGCGCGTTGTCCGACGCATCCGCCTTGATTTCCAGCTTGTCGTCGGTGATCTTGACCTTATTGAGCCGCAGCTTCTGCCGCTTTGATTTGTCGAGCGCGTTTGCGAGCCGGAAGATCGCGACGAGCTTTGCGATCTCGAGCCGCTTTTTTTCGGAGATGTTGTAGTAATTGTAGTCGGAGGTGCTCGGCACGGCAAATTCGTTGTAGCCGGAGACGAACGCCGTCAGCAGGAGCTGGCCGCGCGTCAGGCCGAAGATGTCGAAATTGCGGATCAGGTCGAACGAGCACTGCGTGTGCGTGCGCACGTTGATGTACTGCCCGCAGCTGTGCAGGATCGAGGCGAGTTCTAAAATGAGCTTTTTATCTTCCGAAAGGCCGTGCACCTTCTTCAGCTTGTCGAAAAGCGCCGATGCAAAGCCGGAGACCGCCGCGGCGTGCGTGCCGTGGCAGTTGTATTTTGCGGCGAGCCGCCGCGCGGAGACGAGCGCGCTCGTCTGTATATGCGCCTCGTAGTCCTTCTCCGCACCGGGGATGAGCATGTGCCGCGTGATCGCGTCGCAGATATCGACGTCCGGGCAGATGATCTTTGTCTGGTCTCTGGAGAGCCGCAGCATGCCGGTGTAGATGGAAAGCGCCGTGTAGAGAATCTCCGCGCGGTCCTCCGAAATGTTATAGCGGCGGGCGACGGCGGAGTACGACATCGAGCGTACCTCGCTGTAGGCCGCGCGCAGCTTTTTCGCCGAGATCGTGTAGAGCCCGCCGTTTTTCTCCGCGCCGCAGGCAGAGGCGACGAGCGCGAGGTCGGAGCCGGTCAGCACGATGCTGCGGATCTCCTGATCGGAGATGTCCACGCGGTTGAAAACGATGTCAAGGTACTCCTCGATCACCGGGTAAAACGCATTGCTTTCCTCGTTCAGCGTGCTCAGTGTATCGTGCAGCTTCAGCGAGCCGATCGGGATATTCTGCGAAACGCTGATCGCGCCGCCGTCATACAGCGCGATGCCGATGCTGCCGGTGCCGATGTAGGCGATCATCGCATCCTTTATATCCAGCTTGTTCTGCAGCTTTAAAAGCCGGATGATCTCCGAGCAGATCAGCGCCTTTTCCGTGCTGTATTCGAGAATTTCGAGATTCATGTTGTTGTGGATTTTGAGCTGATCGGCGACAAACGCGCGGTTTTCCGCCTCGCGCATGACCGTGGAGGAGACGACGCGCACGTTTTTGCAGCCGTAGTCCGCGAGCGCGGCGGTAAATTTCGACAGGATCGAGGAGAGCTGGCGCAGGCTTTCAAAGCTGACGCGCCCCTCGTTGAACACCTCGTGTCCGAGATAAACGGGATATTCCAGCGCGTCCAGCGTTTCGATTTCGCCGCGGCGGAGCTGGGAAACGCGCATGCGCACGGCGCTGGAGCCGATCTCGATGACAGCCGCAGGGCCTGCCGTGCTTTTTTTATTCAAGTCAGAGCACCACCTTTCGATGTCTTTCTATATATTAATCATTATACCAAGCTTTCGGGGAAAAAGCACTAGGGTTTTGTGTTTTTTTACAGAAAAATTACAGGCGAAGGCGGCCGGGAAGAAAGACGAAAAAAATTGAATTTACCCCTTGATTTTTTTCGGCCGATGCGCTATAATATCAAAGTCGCCGTGGAGAGGTATTCTAATGGTAAGGAGCCACATTGGAAATGTGGTGTGCCGCAAGGCATTGTGCGTTCGAGTCGCATCCTCTCCGCCAAAGTCCCTGATGCAGTCTGCATCGGGGACTTTTTCTTTTTATGCAAATCTTGATCGGTGAGCAGAAGGCCATATCCAAAGGCGAAGCGTGGTTCCGCCCCAGCGGCGTGGGTTCAGAACGGCTGGTGGGGGGCTCGGCGGCGCCGGGGGAGGGAGCGCATATAAAACGGCGCCGCCCGCCGCAGGCTTTACGGCATGCGGCGGGCGGCTTTTATCGCATTCAGTTTTTGTGCGCGTTCATATAGGCGGTGAATTTCTGCCAGTCCTCGCGGCTGAGGTAATGCGTGCCCGCGCGCAGGTGGTAGCCGATGTCGCCGCCGTGCAGCAAATCGCCCGGCACAGGGGCTTTGCTGCCCATGCAAAGGCCGCGCAGGCCGAGCGCCTCAAAGGCCGGG
>URQJ01000084.1 GCA_900549945.1 uncultured Oscillospiraceae bacterium | reverse complement strand
ATGCGGCTGTACCGCAGATCACCGCCGCGCAGGCGGAGACGCTTGCGGCGGACGCGCTTCAGACGGCGTTCGGCGGGGCAAAGCCAAGGCCCGCCGACCCCGAAATTTACAGGGCGTGCAGGAAAGCGGCGGCCAAAAACCGCCGGCCGCGGCGGAAATAGCGCGTTTCTGAAAAATACCCGAGCCAGCCGGGCGGCGACTGCGCGTTTTTTACGGGCGGGGGCTTGAAATCCCGGCTGTATTTGTAGTATAATGGCTGGTAATGACGGCTGAGGCGCGCCGTCCTGCAAGATGCGCGCCCGCCGCCTTAGAATTTTTCAGCAAAGGAATGACAAAACCACCATGAAAATCAGCTTTTCAACTCTGGCGTGCCCGGACTATACATGGACGGACATTTACTCGATGGCCAAGGACCTGCAGTTCAACGGCATCGAGGTGCGCGGACTAGGCGACGACATCTTTGCCGTGAAGGCAAGGCCGTTTACAGACAGCCAGCTGCCGCTAACAGTGAAAAAGCTAAAGGAACTTGGTCTTGAAATTCCCTGCTTGGCTTCCGGCTGCGGCCTGAAGCTGAAAGAAAACCACAACCAGAACATCGTGGAGATCACGCAGTACATCGTGCTGGCGCAGAAGCTCGGCACGCCGTACATCCGTGTGCTCGGCGACCTGCACCCCGAGGCGGAGGGCGAGGTCGACGACAACTACGTCGCCGACGTGCTCCACGTGCTCGGCGTCATCGCCGAGGGCTTCGGCGTCACGCTGCTCGTCGAGACGAACGGCGTCTATGCCGATACGAAGCGGCTGAGAAAGCTGCTCGACACCGTGAACTGCAAGGGCGTCGCGGCCCTTTGGGATATGCACCACCCGTACCGCTACATGGGTGAAGCGCCCGAGGAGACGGTGCAGAACCTCGGCGGCTACATCCGCCACGTCCATGTGAAGGACAGCGCGGTCGTGAACGGCGCGCTCGAGTACCGCATGCTGGGCGACGGCGACCTGCCGCTGCACCAGATGTTCGACGCGCTGCTCGGCATCGGCTATGAGGGCTACGTCTCCCTCGAGTGGGTCAAGCGCTGGTCGCAGGAGCTGTCGGACGCCGGCGTCGTATTCCCGCGCTTTGCCGACTACATGCGCGACTACCGCGACGAGCGCCTCAGCGAAGCGCCGCTGCAGAAGAACAACGCGGGCACCGGCGAATACATCTGGCCGAAGGAGACGCTGATCGACCTCACTTTCCCAGACGTGCTCGACAAGATGGTCGAGAAGTTCCCGAATCAGCCGTGCTTCCGCTACACGGAGCTCGACTACACCCGCACCTACAAGGAGTTCCGCGACGACGTGGACACCTTCGCCCGCGCGCTGATCGCGATGGGCGTCAAGAAAGGCGACCATGTCGCGATCTGGGCGACGAACGTGCCGCAGTGGTACATCACGTTCTGGGCCACGACGAAGATCGGCGCGGTGCTCGTCACCGTCAACACGGCCTATAAAATCCACGAGGCGGAGTACCTGCTCCGCCAGTCCGATACCCATACGCTCGTCATGATCGACGGCTACAAGGACAGCGACTACATCGGCATCATCAAAGAGCTCTGCCCCGAGCTCGAGACCGCTGCGCCGGGCGCGCTCAAATCGAAGCGCCTGCCGGTGCTGCGCAACATCATCACGACGCAGAGCACCCAAAAGGGCTGCTATGCGTGGGAGGAGGCCCTCGCGCTCGCGGACAGCGTGCCGATGAGCGAGGTGGAGGCCCGCCGCTCCCGCGTGAAGAAGGACGACGTGTGCAACATGCAGTACACCTCCGGCACGACGGGCTTCCCGAAGGGCGTCATGCTCACGCACTACAACGTCGTCAACAACGGCAAGGCCATCGGCGACTGCATGGATCTCTCCACGGCAGACCGCCTGATGATTCAGGTGCCGATGTTCCACTGCTTCGGCATGGTGCTCGCGATGACGGCCGCCATGACCCACGGCACGATGATGTCGCCGATCACGGCGTTCTCGCCGCGTAAGGGCCTCGCCTGCATCAATCAGGAGAAGATCACCGCGTTCCACGGCGTGCCGACGATGTTCATCGCGATGCTCGAGCACCCCGATTTCGATAAGACCGATTTTTCGCATATGCGCACCGGCATCATGGCCGGCTCGCCCTGCCCGGTCAAGGTCATGCAGGACGTCGTCGATAAAATGCACATGAGCGAGATCTGCATCACCTACGGCCAGACCGAGGCCTCCCCGGGCTGCACGATGAGCAAGACGACCGATTCGATCGACACGCGCGTCGCGACGGTCGGCGGCGCGATGTTCGGCGTCGAGTGCAAGATCGTTGATCCCGAGACGAACGAGGACCTGCCCGATAACGTGGACGGCGAGTTTGTCGCCCGCGGCTACAACATCATGAAGGGCTACTACAAGATGCCCGAGGCGACCGCGGCGGCCATCGACAGCGAGGGCTGGCTCCACACCGGCGACCTTGCGCGCCGCCTGCCGGACGGCAACTACCAGATCACCGGCCGCATCAAGGATATGATCATCCGCGGCGGCGAGAACATCTACCCGAAGGAGATCGAGGACTTCCTCTACACGAACCCGAAGGTCAAGGACGTGCAGGTTATCGGCGTGCCGGACGAGCAGTACGGCGAGGAGATCATGGCGTGCGTCGTGCTCAAGGAGGGCGAAACCTCGAGCGAGGAGGAGCTCAAGGACTTCGTGCGCACGCATATGGCAAAGCACAAGGTGCCGCGCTACATCGATTTTGTCGACGGCTTCCCGATGAACGCCGCCGGTAAGATCCTGAAATACAAGATGCGCGAAGATGCGGTCAAGAAGCTGCAGCTGCGCCAGAAAACGGCGTTTGATGCGAGCACTGCGGGCGCGCCGGCCGATTTCGGCGTCAACGCGGCCGTCTCCACGATCCGCGACAAGTTCGGCTTCGTGCTGCCGGTCGAAATGCGCCCCGATTTCCGCGAGGAGGTCAAGCGCGCGAGCGAGGCGCTCGGCCGCTCGATGAACCCCGAGGAGCTGTACGCGCTGTTTGAGAGCGAGTACATCAAGCTGCACACGCCGTACGACCTCAAGAAATACCGTTTGTTCGAGGAGAACGACCTCGGCGGCGAGGTTGCCGTCGATTTCGAGGGCACCGTCGCGGTGAACGGCGAGGCGAAGAAGATCAGCGGCAGGGGCAACGGCCCGGTTGACGCGTTCTTCAAGGCGCTCGAGAGCATTGGCGTCACGGAATACAAATTTGTCTCCTACAGCGAGCACGCGATCTCGAAGGGCGCGGATTCGAAAGCGGTTTCCTACATCCACCTCGAGCGCGCGGGCGCGGCGCTGTACGGCGTCGGCGTGGACAACAACATCAGTCTGGCGTCGATCAAGGGCATCGTCGCGGCGATCAACCGCTTTGAGAGAAGCCGTTAAAACCGTCTGAAAAGGGGCGCCGGTCACGCGATGCGGCCGGCGCCCCTGCATTTTAAAGCCAGAGGAGGAAAACGCATGAAAACACCGGTCACCTTTGCGATCGCCGGTTTCGGCGACCGCGGCAGCACGTACGCATCGATGCAGGCGCTGTTCCCGGATCGGATGCAGGTCGTCGCCGTGGCGGACGTCCGGCCCGAACGCGTCGAAAAGGCGCGGGCGCTCTACAATATTCCGGCGGAGCGCTGCTTCTCGAGCGCCGAGGAGCTGCTCGCTCAGGAAAAGCTCGCGGACGTGCTCGTCGTCTCGACGATGGACCGCCAGCACGTCGGGCACGCGATCCCGGCGCTCGAGAAGGGCTACAACATTCTGATGGAAAAGCCGATTTCGCCCGATCTCGCGGAGTGCCGCCGCATCATCGAGGCTGCACGGCACTGTCCGGGCAAAATCACTGTCTGCCACGTGCTGCGATACACGGCGTTTTACAACACGCTGAAAAGTATCCTCGACAGCGGACGGATCGGCGAGGTCGTCTCGGTCTGCGCGAACGAAAACGTCGGCTACTGGCATCAGACGCACTCGTTCGTGCGCGGCAACTGGCGGAACAGCCGCGAAACAAGCCCGATGATCTTGCAGAAGTGCTGCCACGACATGGATATTTACACGTGGCTGCTCGGCAAAACGTGCGTTTCGGTTTCGTCCGTCGGCAGCACGTACCTGTTCGACCGCGCGCATGCGCCCGAGGGCGCGGCGCCGTACTGCCTCGGCGGCTGCAAGGCGAAGGAAAGCTGCGTGTTCGATGCGGAGAAGATCTACATCACCGACCCGCGCACGGGCGTGCGGCACGGCAACACGTGGATGGCGGGCGTGGCCTGCGGCACGGACCCCACCGAGGAAAAGACGTACGCGGCGCTGCGAAACGGCCCCTACGGCCGGTGCGTCTACCAGTGTGACAACGACGTTGTGGACCACCAGCAGACGAACCTGCTCTTTGCGGACGGCGCGACGATGAGCTTCACGATGTGCGCCTTTACGGAAAACTGCTACCGCTATTTCAAGGCGATGGGCACGAAGGGCGAAATTGAGGCCGACATGCGCTCGAACGAGATTCACATCCGCGTATTCGGCGAGGCGGAGGAGGTCGTGGACGTCGCGAAGCTCGCGGACGACCTCAAGGGCCACGGCGGCGGGGACAGCGGCATCGTGCAGGATTTCCTCGAGATGCTGATCGAGGAGCGCGGGGCGACCGCGCGCACGACGACGCTCGAAAACTCGCTTGAAAGCCACTTCATCGCGCTCGCGGCGGAGCAGTCGCGGCTCGAGGGCGGCAGGGTCATCGATATGGCCGCGTTCCGCGGCGGCAAAACGGAATAAGCGAAAAGGCTGCAATCCATGCGGACGGCAGCCTTTTTTTCATTTGTTTTCGGAATAGTTGATTGGCTCCCAGAGGAAAATCTCGAGCGAGGCGTTTTTCGACTGCGGCGCGCACTTGACGCGGCGGCAAAATACTGTATAATAAAAACGGAAAGCGGGTTTTCCGGCAGAAAGAGGGGCGCCCGCGAGCCGGCGGGGGAAAGCCCGCCTTAAAATCGCGCGGCAGTTTGGCATGCGCGCCGGAGCCGCCCGCGCCGATGCGCAGCGCATAGGGGATGCGCGGCTGCTTTCCGGCTGATCTTGAAATTCTGCCCTGCGGCCCAGCGCGGCCGCGGGCTGTAATTTAGAAAAGGATTGAAAAAAGGAGAAGGTTTATGAAATTTGTGATCGAACACCTGTCGAAGCGCTTCGAGAAGAAAGAGGTGCTGCGCGACATCGATTTTGCCTTTGAGGAGGGCAAAATCTACGGCCTGCTCGGCCGCAACGGCGCGGGCAAAACGACGCTCTTCAACTGCCTGAACCGCGACATTCCGGCGGACGGCGGCAGCTTCTGGGTGGAGGAGGACGGGAAACGCCGCGAAGTCGCGCCGGAGGACATCGGCTATGTGCTTTCCACGCCGACCGTGCCCGAATTTTTGACGGGCCGCGAGTTTTTGAAGTTCTTCCTCGACATCCACGAAAAGACGATTGAGAACCCGAAGCCGATCGACGCGTATTTCGACGACATGCGCATCGCGCCCGAGGACCGGGACAAGCTTTTGAAAGACTACTCCCACGGTATGAAAAACAAGATGCAGATGCTCGTTAACATTATCGCTGAGCCGAACGTCCTGCTGCTCGACGAGCCGCTGACTTCGCTCGACGTCGTCGTGGCGGAGGAGATGAAGCAGCTTCTGCGCGCGCTGAAAACGGGGCGCGTCACGATCTTCTCGACGCACCTGATGGACCTCGCGCTCGACCTGTGCGACGAAATCGTGCTGCTCAGCCACGGGGAGCTGGAGGTCGTCGAGAAAACGAATCTCGACAGCCGCGAGTTCAAGGATAAGATCCTCGCCGCACTCAGGGAGGAAGACGATGCGTAAAACACTGGTGCTTTCGTTTGCGCTGCGGAATACATACCGCGTCAACAGCATTCTGTACGCGATCAAGCAGCTTCCGCTCATCGGCCGCGCGCTGCCGGAAAAGCTGTACAGCGTGCGGGATCTCAAGATCCTCGCGAATATCCTCTCCGTGCTGTGGGAGGTGTGCGCGGTGTTCCTCGGCAAGCTGGTCTATCTTTTGACGATGGTGCTCGGCGCCGGCCTGCTGTACGAGCAGGCCGCGGCGAGCGGCGCGTTTCTGCACATCCTTTTGTTCCTGACCGCCATCGGCGCCTATATGAACACGAGCCTTTTCAACCCGACGCGCGATAAGTATTACGCGATGATCCTCATGCGCATGGACGCGCGGATGTACACGCTCGTCAATTACGGCTACGCGATGCTGAAGGTCGTCGTCGGCTTTCTGCCGTTCACGGTGATTTTCGGCCTCATGCGCGGCGTGCCGCTTTGGCTCTGCCTGCTGCTGCCGCTCGGCATCGCGGGCGCGAAGCTGACGGTTTCGGCGCTGGAGCTGCGCAGCTATGAGAAAAGCGGCAATGTCTACAACGAGAATAAACTGCGGGCGCACCTGTGGGTGTTTGCGGGCGTGATGCTCGCTGCGGCGTATCTGCCGCCGGCATTCGGCTTCACGCTGCCGCCGGCGGTTTCCACGGCGCTGTTTCTGCTCTTTATCCCGCTCGGCGCGCTTTCTGTGCGGAAGATCGTGCGCTTTTCGCACTACCGCGCGGTCAACCAGCAGCTTTTGGCCCAGATGCTCAACCAGATGGATTCTGTAAAGCGGCTTTCCAAGCAGACGAGCGAAAAGGCGATTTCAACCGATACAACGATTACGAGCCGGAAAAAGGGCTTTGAGTACCTCAACGAGCTTTTCATCAAGCGGCACCAGAAGATCCTGTGGAAATCGACGAAGCGCATCGCGTTTGTCTGCGGCGCGCTCGCCTGCGGCCTGCTGCTCGTGCTGTACCTCGTGCCGGAGATCAAGCCCGAGGTCAACGGTATGGTGCTCACGTGGCTGCCGTATTTCGTTTTTATCCTTTACGCGATCAACCGCGGCACGGGCTTCACGCAGGCGCTCTTTATGAACTGCGACCACAGCCTTTTGACCTACGCCTTCTACAAGCAGCCGAAGTTTGTGCTGCGGCTGTTCCAGATCCGCCTGATCGAGATCGTGAAGATCAACGCGGTGCCCGCGGCGATCATCGGCGTCGGCCTCGCGGCGCTGCTCTGGGCCTCCGGCGGCACGGATAACCCGCTGAATTACGCGGTGCTGATCGTTTCCACAATCTGCGTCAGCGTACTGTTTTCGGTGCATTACCTGACGATCTACTACCTTTTGCAGCCGTACAACGCCGGCACCGAAATGAAAAGCGGCACCTACCGCATGGTGATGATGGCGACGTATTTTGTCTGTTTCTTCCTGATGAACCTGCGTCTGCCGACGCTTCTGTTCGGCGCGCTGACGATCGTGTTCAGCGTTCTGTACAGCGCTGTCGCGTGTGTTCTGATCTACCGCTTTGCGCCGAAAACCTTTAAGCTGCGAAGCTGATGCGCTTTTGAAATCCCGTGGAATTTCCCGCGGGATTTTTGTTTTGCCCCCTTGACAGGCGCGGGAAATGCGGCTATACTTAAATAGTAAGAAGTAAGTAGTAAGTGATAAGTTGATTTTGAAAAAGGAGAATGTACGATGAAGAACCGATCCGTCACCCAGTCCTACCTGCTCTGCACGCTCAAGGAGAGGAACCGGCTGGCTTCCTACAGCGCGGAAAAGGGCATGTGCCTCGTGGCGGGCAGCGTGCTGGAGCTGCTGCTCGACGGCGTGCTCGCGTTCGACGGCAAGCGCCTGACAGCCGCCGCGCCGCTGCCGCCGGAAAAGGACTACCTCGCGCCGGTCTACGGCTTCGTGGGGGAAAAGCAGCCGGTGAAGCCCGAAAAGGTCATCGAAAACTTTTCGCTGCAATTCACGAACCGCAATCTCGACGCGCTGCTCGAGCACGTCGGGGCTTCGCTCGAGGCGGCGGGCTGCGCGCGCCGGGAGCAGGGCGGCCTGCTCGGCGGCAAAACGGTCTATGTGCCGGAG